>NZ_JBFAZH010000366.1:0-6529 GCF_040681735.1 Actinoplanes sp. NPDC051633
GTTTTTTTCCGCCAATCATATCTAACATACTTATTAATTGCACTATATATGCCTTTACGAAGTTACCAGACGTTTGTTTACGGTATAACTAACGAAGGCCAGCACCTCCCAGGAGGGCCGGTCGAGCAGGTGGGCGTCGTCGGCGAGCAGGAGGGTCGGCCGGTCGCGGGCCTCCTCGCGGAGCACGCCGAGGGTGGCCAGCCCGAGGGCGAGCCGGCCGGCGTGCACCGGGAGCCCCTCGACCGCCTGGCCGAGGGCGTCGCGCTGCCAGCGCGGGAGGGAGGTCGCGTGCGCGTGGGCGGCGCCGACCAGGCGCTGCAACCCGGCGTACGCGATGTCGGTCTCGTCGGCCTCGCCGGGAATGAACCGGACGGCGTGGCCGGTGGCGGCTTCCGCGGCGGCGCGGAGGATGGTGCTGCGCCCGCTGCCGGCCGGCCCGGTGAGCACGAGCACGCGCCCGGGCCCGCCGTTGACCAGGTCGATGATCGCGGCGGCATCGGATCCGAAATGTTGCACGCGTGATGCAAATTCCATGGGCACAGTGTTACGCCGCCATGACGAAAACGGAAGTCTCCATCGATATCTGTTTCTTCGATCCGGCGCGCCGCCCGGCGCGGCCACCGCCGGCGATGGTTCACTCACCGCCATGTACGGGCATCTGCGGCTCTGGCTCGGCACCGGATTGGTGATCTTCGGCGGGCTGTGGCTCTGGGACCGCCTGAGGCCGTCGGCGGACGTTCCCGGCATGGTCGCGACGTGGTGGCCGGCCGGACTGTTCCTGTTCGGCCTGCTCGGAGTGCTGCGGCTGCTGCTCCGCAAGCCGGCCGCCTGGATCCCGTTCCTGATCATGACCGTGGGCTACGTTCTGCTGCTGCGCACCACCGGGAGGCTGCCGGACAAGGTGGATCTGCTGTTCTGGCCGGGGTTGCTCACGGTGGTCGGCGTTGCGCTGCTGATCTGGTGGTGGCGCCAAAGGCCGGCGAGCCCGATGATCGGCCGACTGACGTCGATCGCCGAGGCACGGCGGATTAAATGGCCGGCACCCGAGCACGAGCGATCGCTGGCTCACCTGGTCGCGATCATGAGCGGTTGCGAGGTGCAGTTGACACCGGCGAGCGGCAAGACGGCGGAGGCCCGCCTCGAGATCACGGCGATCGGGAGCGGCGTCGAGGTGGTGATTCCCACGGGCTGGAAGGTGGCTCTCCACAAGCGGGAGATCCTCGGCCGCTGCCGAGACCTTCCCGACCCGGACGAGTCCACGACCAGCCCGGTCCTGACCGTCAAGGCCCTAGCCATCGGGGCCAGCGTCGACCTCGTCCGGCCGTAGGCCCTGAATGTGGTGATGCACGCCGACATCACTGTCGGTCCGTCCATATGGAATGTCGAACGGATGAACGTTGGGCCTGCGCCAGAGGCTCATCAAGTCGTCGTTCAGTTCTCGTTCGGCGAGCAACCCGGATGGAATGTTCAGATGCATGGCCTGGAGCAGCTTGAGGCGATGCACATCGTAGGCGGCGAAGACCGCGGTGGCGTAGACACCGGCGGCTTCCACTGCCGAGCGGTAGGCCAGACAGGACAGCAGAAACAGCGCCAATGCCGCCAGCATCCACCACCCGTGCCGGAACAGTAGGCCCAGCACCACCACTGAGGTCAGCGCCAGACTCAGACAGAGCCGGGCGGCCGTGTCGAGTTGATTGCGACCATCGGCCACTACCTTCTGGGTGGACTCGGGGAGCACCAGATAGAGACGGGGCCAGGCGCGAAGGGAGATCAACTCATAGGGCTTGCCTGCTTGTTCCTCCATGTGCCGTAGTCGATTGCCGAGACTTGTCGGAAGCAGTGCCGATTCGAATGGCATCCGATTGACCATCTGCGCGGCGTGTCGGCGTTCTGCGACATCAGCAGTATTCGACAGAATCCATTCGAAGCGCTCCTTGCGGCGCTGCTGCATCCACACTCCGTGGCCGCGAATGCGGCCGATCAGGCCCCTCGGACTCCCGTAACCCTCCAACAACCGGATCGATGCGAGTTCGAGGGGCTCCAGCAACAACGCGGCGAGAACCGAACCAGCGGTGATGAACGCCGCGCCGGTCCAACCGTATTCTTTGACTCGCCCGGTCAAGCGCCCGATTGTCGGTGCTTGATCCGGCGCACCAGCCACGATCAGGATGCTGACGACGCCGATGGACAACAGAGCCGGCACCAGGTTGACAAATTTCTGCCGAGTGGTGAAGTCGCCGGCGCCGACTAATTCCGGCATCTCACGAATTCTTGTGTTTCTTGCAACGCCGGGCGAGGGCGCTCCGGTGGACGAGGGGATCGTAAGACCGTATTTCGGTTGTGCGCTCGCAACCTTCGAAAGTGCACGGCCCGCTCACCGGCCGTCCTCGCCGAGCGAGGTAACTGGAATTTGGGTGCCTGCCGCAGCCGGTCTGCCTTGTGAGGTGATAGACGAGGTCCCACCAGTCCCTCCGTGTGCACGCCGCGAGTTGAAGGTCGCTGTCCTCGAGGCCCGGTTGGTCCAGATAGCCCTGAAGCGGCTGCACGCCGATCACCCATGCGATCAAGCGCGCCAGCCGAGCCGGGCGGACATGCGCGGGCATGGGCGGAGCGTATCGAATCGATAGCTCTCTGTATGTCCGCCGAACGGTCGGCTGACCTGCCCTAAGCACTTGCTTAAGTCGGTGTTGACATTGTGTACAGGCCGGGACACATACTGCGCTCGATCACACCACATAGGAGCGTGACCCTGTGCAGGTTCCGGGACCGTTCGAATACGAGCGCGCGACCACCGTCGACCATGCCATCGGGCTCCTCGAACGACTCGGCAGCACGGCCCGCCTGGTCGCCGGCGGGCACAGCCTGCTGCCGATGATGAAGCTCCGGCTGGCCAACTTCGACTATCTGATCGACATCAACGACCTGCACACCGAGCTCGGCTTCATCGTCGTCGGCGACGACGAGGTCCGGATCGGGGCGATGACCCGGCACCGCGAGCTGCTCGAGTCCGACGAGCTGGCCCGGGTCTTCCCGATCTTCTCCGACGCCGAGCGGGTGATCGCCGACCCGGTCGTGCGCAACCGCGGCACGCTGGGCGGCTCGCTCTGCCAGGCCGACCCGTCCGAGGACCTCTCCGCGGTGTGCACGACGCTGAATGCCAGCTGCGTGATTCGCGGCCCGGCCGGCACACGCACGGTCACCATGGAGGATTTCCACCGGGGGCCGTACGAGACCGCGGTCGGCGACGGCGAGATGCTGCTGGAGGTGCGCATCCCGCTGCGGCCGCGCGGCTCCAGCGCGTACGAGAAGGTCGAGCGGCGGGCCGGCGACTGGGCGGTCACCTCGGCCGGCGCCGCGGTGTGGCTCAACGACGACGGCACCGTCGCGGACGCGCGGGTCGGGCTCGCCGCGGTCGGGCCGAACACGACCGGCATCCCGGCGATCTCGGCGGCCATGGCGGGGCAGCCGCCGTCCGAGGAGCTCTACGACCGGGCGGCCGCGATCGCCCGCGACGCTTGCGAACCGGCCACCGACCAGCGCGGCAGCGCGGACTACAAGCGCCACCTGGCCGGTGAGCTCACCCGCCGCACGCTGCGGCGTGCCGTGCAACGGATCGGGGGTTAGACGCCATGCAGGTCACCATGACCGTGAACGACGTCGAGTACACGCGGGAGATCGAGGGCCGGCTGCTGCTGGTGCACTTCCTGCGCGACGTGCTCGGCCTGACCGGCACGCACTGGGGCTGCGACACCAGCAACTGCGGCACCTGCGTGGTGTGGCTGGACGAGGAGCCGGTCAAGTCGTGCACCGTGCTGGCCGCGATGGCCGGCGGGCACCGCGTACGCACGGTCGAAGGTCTTGCGAACGGCGCCGAGCTCGATCCCGTACAACAAGGCTTCATGCAGTGTCACGGCCTGCAGTGCGGTTTCTGCACGCCGGGGATGATGATGACCGCGCGGGCCCTGCTGGACCGCAATCCGGATCCGGACGACCACGAGATCCGCGAGGCCATCTCCGGGCAGATCTGCCGGTGCACCGGGTACGCGACGATCGTGCGCTCGGTCAAGTGGGCGGCGGCGCACGAGGCCGCGGCGGCGAACGAGGCGCACGCGAACGAAGCTCAGGCGGTGACGTCATGACGACCATTCAGGAACCGCCCCAGAAGGTCGAGTTCGAGAACAACGATCAAAAGCCTGTCGGGTACGGGCGGATGCTGCGCAAGGAGGACCCGCGCTTCGTCCGTGGCCGTGGCCGCTTCGTCGACGACGTGCAGCTGCCCGGCATGCTGCACCTGGCGATCCTGCGCTCCCCCTTCGCGCACGCCCGCATCGTCTCGATCGACACCACCGCCGCGTCGGCCGCGCCCGGGGTCAGGGCCGTGGTCACCGGCGCCGCCCTGGCCGACCAGAACCTGGCCTGGATGCCGACGCTGTCCGGCGACGTGCAGGCCGTGCTGGCCACCGACAAGGTGCGCTTCCAGGGCCAGGAGGTGGCCTTCGTGGTCGCCGACGACCGGTACGCCGCCCGGGACGCCCTCGAGCTGATCGACGTCGAGTACGACGTCCTCGACCCGGTGATCGACGCGCGGACCGCGCTGGCGCCCGACGCCCCGGTGATCCGCGACGACCTCGAGGGCAAGACCAACAACCACTGCTTCGACTGGGAGACCGGCGACGAGGCGGCGACCGAAGCGGTCTTCGCCCGCGCGGACGTGGTGGTCAAGGAGGACATCGTCTACCCCCGCGTGCACCCGGCGCCGATGGAGACGTGCGGCGCGGTGGCCGACTTCGACGCGGTCGACGGCAAGCTGCGGCTCTGGTCCACCACGCAGGCGCCGCACGCGCACCGCACGCTCTACGCGATCGTGGCCGGGCTGCCCGAGCACAAGATCCAGGTGATCGCCCCGGACATCGGCGGCGGCTTCGGCAACAAGGTGCCGATCTACCCCGGGTACGTGTGCGCGATCGTCGCCTCGATCGTGACCGGCAAGCCGGTGAAGTGGATGGAGGACCGGTCGGAGAACCTCATCTCCACCGGGTTCGCGCGCGACTACATCATGCGCGGGGAGATCGCGGCCACCCGCGACGGGAAGATCCTGGCGATCCGCACCAATGTGCTCGCCGACCACGGCGCGTTCAACGGCACCGCGGCGCCGGTGAAGTATCCGGCCGGCTTCTTCGGGGTGTTCACCGGCAGCTACGACATCGAGGCCGCGTACTGCAAGATGACCGCGGTCTACACCAACAAGGCGCCGGGCGGAGTCGCGTACGCGTGCTCGTTCCGGATCACCGAGGCCGTCTACCTGGTCGAGCGGATCGTCGACTGTCTGGCGTACGAGCTGGACATGGACCCGGCCGAGCTGCGGCTGAAGAACTTCATCCAGCCGGACCAGTTCCCGTACATGACCAAGACCGGATGGGAGTACGACTCCGGCGACTACGAGCCGACCATGCGGCTGGCGATGGACATGGCCGGGTACCCGGAGCTGCGCAAGGAGCAGGCGGAGAAGCGTGCTCGCGGCGAGCTGATGGGCATCGGCATCGCGTTCTTCACCGAGGCGGTCGGCGCCGGCCCGCGCAAGAACATGGACATCCTCGGGCTGGGCATGGCCGACGGCTGCGAGCTGCGGGTACACCCGACCGGCAAGGCCGTCGTGCGGCTGTCGGTGCAGAGCCAGGGCCAGGGGCACGAGACGACGTTCGCGCAGATCGTGGCCGAGGAGATCGGCATCCCGCCGGCCGACATCGACGTGGTGCACGGCGACACCGACCAGACCCCGTTCGGCCTGGGCACCTACGGCAGCCGGTCAACGCCGGTGTCCGGGGCGGCGGCCGCGCTGGTCGCCCGCAAGGTGCGCGACAAGGCCCGGATCATCGCCTCCGGCATGCTCGAGGTGTCGGTGGCCGACCTGGAGTGGGACAAGGGCTCCTTCCACGTCGCGGGCGACCCCGGCAAGGCGGTGACCATCCAGGACATCGCGATGCGCGCGCACGGCGCCGGTGACCTGCCGGACGGCGTCGAAGGCGGACTCGAGGCACAGATCTGCTACAACCCGTCGAACCTCACCTACCCGCACGGCGCGTACATCTGCGTGGTGGACGTCGACCCGGGCACCGCGGTGGTGAAGGTACGCCGGTTCATCGCGGTCGACGACTGCGGCACCCGCATCAACCCGATGATCATCGAGGGCCAGGTGCACGGCGGGCTGACCGACGGCGTGGGCATGGCGCTGATGGAGATGATCGCGTTCGACGAGGACGGCAACTGCCTCGGCGCGTCGTTGATGGACTATCTGATCCCGACGTCGCTCGAGGTGCCCGACTGGGAGACCGGCTTCACCGTCACACCGTCGCCGCACCACCCGATCGGCGCCAAGGGCGTGGGCGAGTCGGCCACGGTGGGTTCGCCGCCGGCCATCGTGAACGCGGTGGTGGACGCGCTGCGTCCCTACGGGATCAGGCACGCGGACATGCCGCTGACCCCGTCGCGGGTCTGGGAGGCGATGCAGGGTACGCCGAGGCCGCCGATA
>NZ_JBFAZH010000367.1:0-6526 GCF_040681735.1 Actinoplanes sp. NPDC051633
TCGGGCACGGCCTCGCCACGTTCTCCCTCGGTGGCCAGGAGAAGCCAAGGTCCGCCATGGTCGGGTCGCTCTCCAGATTTGAGCACGCTGGTCGACCTCCGCCCGGCGGGACGGCGTGGACGATCCCCATGCTTGCTACTTGAAGCGGGTTGCCCGTCACGTTCACGGTTCGGGTCTGGGCGGTGCCGCAGTGGTACGCCATGATCCGATGATCGTCATCTGGGGACGCTGAGTCTCCCAAACGGCTTAACCGTAGCTCTCAGCCCAGAAAAGGCATCGCTGGTCAACCGCTTGACGGCGCGGGCAGCAGCCCCCCGGCGTTACCGGCCCCTAACCAGCATTGCCGTTGACTACTACCGGGAGGCCATTATCAGCGTCTGCGCGTCGTCGGACCCATCGGATAGCCCAGCGTGGACGCCGATCACGAATGCTCCCAGTCTCGACAGGCCAGGGCTCCCGCAAACTTCCGCTCGTGGCCGGCACGTCAGGGAGCTGATAGCTCCCGCATCGACCCGCACCTGCGTCATGGTCAACGGTCAATCGCGAACCCTGGCTACAACAGGCCCTCGACCCCGGTCACCGCGAGCTTCTCGAACCACACCCGGGCCAGCGCCACGTCCGTGGTCTGCGTGCATACCGCCAGCGCGGGCGGCGCGTCGACGAGCAGCTGCACCAGGTGGGCCCGCCGTTGTCGTAGCGGCCGGCCGCATCTCGCACACCAGCACTTCCACCTCCGGTGAAGCCCGATGCGGGCACCCGTCCGGACGCCGAGACCGGTCCTGCAAGCCGGCCAGCCCTTCCTCGGCATAGCGGCGCAACCAGACATGAAGACTCTGCCGCGACGCCCCGGCCTTCTGGGCTACCTCGGTCACCGGACCACCGGCCAGCACCGCCATGACGGCCTGATATCGCTGTTCCACGATCGACATTCCCACCAGCGCAAATCGAGGACGAGCCGGGCCGGTTGGTGGAAGTGCCGGGGTTGGGTCCGAAGCGCACGGCGAAGATCACCGACGCGTGGGCGGAGCAAAGGCCATCAAAGAAGTGATGATCTTCCTGCAAGGTGTGCGGGTGTCCACCTCAATCGCGGTGCGGATCTACAAGAAGTACGGCGACGCCTCGATCAGCGTTGTGAAGAGTGAGCCGCACCGGCTGGCCGCCGATGTGTGGGGATCGGGTTCAAGACCGCTGACACGATCGCGCAGGCCGTGGGGATCCCGCACGACAGCCCGCAGCGGGTCATGGCCGGGTGGCAGTACACGTTGTCGCAGGCCGCCACCGAAACGGTGCCGACGGTCCCGTCCCGGCGACCTATCTGGTGCCGTTCCACCGCGCCGAACAGTCCTTGGCCAGTTCGGTGTTGCGGCTGCTCGGCGACCGCGCGGACCGGATGGCGCAGTTCACTGGTGTCGATTGGGACAGGGCGCTGGCTTGGCTGAAGGCACGTACCAACACCGACCTGGCCCCGGAACAGCAGCAGGCCGTCCGGTTGGCGCTGACCTCGAAAGTCGCCGTCCTGACCGGCGGACCCGGCTGCGGGAAAAGCTTCACCGTTCGTTCGATCGTTGAACTCGCCGCCGCCAAAGAAAGCGAGGATCCTGCTCGTCGCGCCGACCGGGCGGGCAGCGAAACGCCTGGCCGAGACTGACCGGCAAACCCGCCGCGACGGTGCACCGGCTGCTGAAGCTGCAACCCCACGGCGAACCCACCTACGACCGCGACACACCACTCGACTGGATCTGCTGGCGGTGGACGAGGCATCCATGCTCGATCTGATCTTGGCCAACAAACTGATCAAAGCCGTTCCGCCCGGGGCGCATCTGCTGTTGGTCGGTGACGTCGACCAGCTTCCGTCTGTCGGCGCCGGGGAGGTGCTGCGGGATCTGCTCGCCGCGGCCACTGTTCCCCGGGTTCGCCTGACCCAGGTGTTCCGGCAGGCCGCCGACTCCGGGGTGGTCAGCAATGCCCACCGGATCAACGCCCGCCGACCACCGATCCTGCAGGGCATGAGCGACTTCTTCCTCTTCGGTTGCGACAACACCGAAGCCACGGCCGCTCTCACCGTCGACGTGGCGTGCACCCGGATCGCGAAACGGTTCGGGCTGGACCCGCGCCGTGACGTGCAGGTCCTCGCGCCGATGAACCGCGGCCCGGCGGGGGCCGGTGCGTTGAACACCCTGTTGCAGCAGCAGCTCACCCCGGCCCGGGAAGGTCTGCCGGAATTCTCGCGGTTGCGTGACCTGCCGCCGATAGGCCAGCGGTGTGCTGGCGTCGATGTCAACGCCGCCCGAATGTTGACCATGTAGTTCCGGGCGGGTTCTAGGGCAGTTCAACTGGTCGTCGCAATGCCCCGTGATCGCGGAGGTGTTCGATGGCACGACATCAGCAGCAGGCGGATCGGGCGTTGCGGCGGTCGATGCGTTCGCCGGGTAGGACGGCGACTCACGGCCGCCGCGCAATCCTATTTAGGTGCCGGCGCTCTCGTAGCGACGCAGTCCGCGCCGAAAGATCGAGAAGGCCGTCGTCAAGCAGTACAAAGCAACCAGGGGAGTCAATAGTCCAATCCAGGGGGCGCTGCCCTCCTCCAGCAGAAATGCCACCGGGAAAAAGCTGATAAAAGCGAACGGCAGCACGAAGCCGAGCACTGCCTTAAGTGCTAGCGGATAGATGCTCAGTGGGAAGCGGGCAAGGTCGCCGGCCTGGTGCACGGCTAGAGCGAAGACGGGTATCGAACTCTCCAGCCAAAACGACACGGAGTTCGTGGCTAGGTTGATCGCTACCTTGATGACGACTGCGCTGGCCAATAGGAATACCCCGCTCAGTACGCGCCATGGGGACCACGCTACGCTGAGATGAGCTAATGCTACACCGATCATCGAACCCCCCATGACAATGTTGCTTAACCCGTTGATACCGATGTCTGCGCTGCTCGCTTGCAGCACCACGGGGTAGGGTCGCACCATGAAGTAGTCGAGTTCTCCCGTGTTGATCTGCCATGCCAGGCGCCACAGGCCCTCAAAAAAGAACGAGCCGAACCCCTCGGCGAACGATACTAGGCCGAACATCATTACAACGGCCCAAAAAGTCCAGCCGTTGAGATCCGGAACCTTGGCGAAGAGGGCGGCCAGGAAGGCAATGTTGATAACTTGTAATAGCACTGTCGCGGCGGCCAGAATCCAGAAGTCGGCTTCGTACTCGAGCAACGCCCGCAGATGCGCCCCGAGCAGACGGAAATAGAGCCGTACAATCCGCATGGGTTCAGCCGCCGTTCACGGTCAACTTGCGGATGGCGGCCCGCCAGACCAGCCGAGAGCCGAACCAGAGCACCACAACCCAGACCAATTGCATGCATACTAGGGTCAAACCTTGTTGAAGGCCGACTCTTCCAATGAAGATTAGCGCTGGGGTCGACGTCAAGCCAGCGAAGGGCGACCACTGGGCGGCGGCGGCCAGCCAGTCTGGCAAATAGGCAAGGGGAATTAACGCTCCAGACAGCAGGTTTACCACGGCAAGGCGGGCGCTTTGCACGCCGATATAGCTTTGCGTCCAGAAACATGCCAGCGTACTGGCATAAACGATGAGAAACTTAAGCGGGACCACCAATGCCATGCTAGTAATGAATAGAGCGAGTGCCGAGCGGCTCGGAAGGATTACACCTCCGGTAAGCAGAAGAGTAACGCAACCGGCCAAGGCGATCATGATTATTTCAATCCATACGCCGCCGAGCGTTTCGGCCAGCCGCGCCTTCTGGTAGTCGACCGGTTTTACAATGTCCAGCGCCACCAGTCCGCTTTGTATACGCGACGCCATGCGGAAGTCTGTTGCGAGAGATACCAGCGTCCCCGAGGCGAAGGCCACAAGCAAGTACGCCTGCATTTGCGGCCAAGTGAAGCCTTGCACCGACGTGTCGCGGAGGATTGCCCGCCACACCGCCAGTAAGGCGACCAACTGGAACAGCACGCCACTCAGGCCGAGCAGGAAGTTGGTTCGATAAGACAGCGCGCTTAACGCGACGCCACGGGCCAATGCGAGGTATGCTTTCACGGTGTCGTTTCGTCGAGCACTAGCTCGCCCGAGTAGACACGGCGGATGACGTCTTCAATATTCGGCTCGTCAACCCGAATATCCACTAGGTTCTCTAACTCGGCCAAAGCGTTGACCGCCTGCCCCGCAGTCATAGTGAACCGGTCGAACCGCACCGAGAAGTGCAGCGGCGTTTTCCCGGCGGCGACCTCCGCCTCGGGAAGGGTTGTGCGCAAAACCTCCATTGGCACTGGTCGTTCGACCATGACATGAAGGATGCGCTCGCGGGCGAATCGGTCCTTTACCGCCACAAAGTCGCCGTCGAATATGATGCGCCCCGCGTCGATGATCACAAGCCGCTGGCAGAGTTCTTCGATATCCGCCAGGTCGTGGCTCGTCAACATCAGCGTGGTGCCTTCATCTCGGATCGTGCGGAGAAAGTCTCGAACCCGGTCCTTGACTACGAGGTCTAGCCCGATGGTGGGCTCGTCGAGGTATACGATCCGCGGTCCGTGCAGCAGCGCCGCAGCCAAGTCCGCGCGCATACGCTGCCCCAGAGACAATCGGCGCCCCACCACCGGCAGGATTTCGCCGAGATCGAGCACCTGATCAAAGCGATCTAAGCGCTTGCGGTACGTGGCCGCGTCCACGCCGTAGATGTCGCGTAGCACGGCGAGGGACTCGCCGACCGGCAGGTCCCACCACAGTTGAGTGCGCTGGCCGAATAGCACCCCCAGACGGTGGGCGATCGCGATGCGGTGCCGTTGCGGGTTTAAGTCGTCGATGCGGACCTCCCCGGCGGTGGGCACCAGAATGCCGCTCAGCAACTTCACTGTGGTCGACTTGCCAGCGCCGTTAGGACCGACGTACGCGACCGCCTCGCCTTCCTCGATGGACAGGTCGAGGTGGTCAACTGCGACTGTGTCAGTGAACCGCCGGCTGATTAGATGCTTGAGCGCCCCGGCGAGCCCAGCCTCCTTTTCCGGCCGGCGGAACACCTTGGTGAGCCCGTGAGCTTCGACAATCGGCACAGACATACCTTAAGAGCATTGGGCCTCCATCGCCATCGGGCTGGACGGTGCACGTGATGCCGGACATCTCATCGCCACCTCGCCAACCGCATCCCGCCAACTCCGTTGTCAAGGGTCAGAACGAAGTCCGTAACAAGCGCCGATCGAGATGGCAGGGCCTCGCGCCAGGCCGACGGGCGCTGTTAGCTCTGGCGCACGTGCGCAACGGCGAGACCTAGTACCCGGCTCGCCGCCGGATTCGGGATCGGCGTCGCCACCGCCTGACGCTGCGTCCAGAAGCGATCGCCCGGCTCGCCGCCGATGCCGACGACCTGGCCACGGCGATCAGCGCATCCGACGTCTGGCGTACGCGATCCTCATCCCGATCGAACGGGTCGCCGATCAGAAGCCGTACTACTCGGGCAAAGGCAACGCCACGGCGTGAACGTGCACGTCACCGCCGATGCGGCGCCGGGCGGCTCGTGTGGGCGTCACCAGCATTGTCGGGCTCGGCGCATGACCTGTCTGCCGCCCGGTCCTTCGGCATCATCGACGCGTCGACCAGCGCGAAGGTGACGACGTTCGACGACAAGGGATACAGGGCGCCCGCGGCAGCGTGCGCACACCGTTCAAACGACGCCGCTTCCGGTCGACATTGCCACGCCGGCAGAACGGGTTCAACCGGGCACACGCGAAGATCCGCGCCCGGCGAGCGCGCCATCGCCCTGCTCGAGACCTGGACCACCAAGTCAAACTGCGCTGTTGCCTCCGCCGCGCAACAGTTATCGTGCAAGGCAATCCTCTTACTGCACCGCATCCAAGCGAACCGCTACACAGCATGAAAAGTGGCTCGATGAGACGTCCAGAACCGGAGGAGGGCACACGTTGAGCACGGAGTTTGGAGGGCGATTACGGGGGTACGGGGTCCCAGTCTGGAGTCCGCCATGTATCTACAGCTCAAATGCAGGGTCCACAGCGCTGTCCATCAGAGCGTTGCCTTTGCCTCGGTTAGGCGTGCGGCCCCCGTTAATGAGGCATCGATCGTATTAAACCGTTACCGACGTATCCGAGCCCGGGAATCAATGAAAGAATGCGCATCCTATTTATATCAGGGAACTACCATCCGGTTATAGGTGGTGCCGAAACCTACGCGAAGGAGTTGGCGCGCGGCATGGTGCGCGCCGGGCATGAGGTCTGTATTGTCACGCCAGGCGATCATTCTACCGTTGCGGGAGATCACATCACGACGGAAGCCGGCGTTCAAGTCATACGTTTAGGCGCATTCATGCGCGCGCTTCTCACGGGCGAAAAGGCGCCGTGGGAGCAACTCTACTTCGACATACTTGACGCAATACATGCACACGCGGACCTGTCAAGGTTCGATGTCATTCACGCCAACAGCCACGAAACGGCAATAATCGGATCTATGCTGAAACTGGAGGGCGGCATACCGCTGGTGGTCACCTCCCATGAGATGGGCCGGGAAAAAACCG
>NZ_JBFAZH010000368.1:0-6525 GCF_040681735.1 Actinoplanes sp. NPDC051633
GGCCTGCACAACATGCGCGTCCTGGACGCCGTCACCGCCGCCACCGACAAGCCCGTCTCCCTCACGGAAGGACCCCGATGAAGCTCGGCGCCTACACCGCCTGCCTGCACGACCGCTCCCTCGACGAAACCCTCAAGGTTCTCGGTGAGATGGGCCTGACCGGCGCCGAGATCAACACCGGCGGCTTCATCGGCGCTCCGCACATCCCGATCGCCGAGATCCTGGACAGTGCCGGCGCGCGCGAGGACTACCTGGGCCGCTTCGAGCAGGCCGGGATCACGCTGACCGGCCTCAACGTGAACGGCAACCCTCTGAACCCCTCGGTCGGCGCCGCCCATGCGGCCGATCTGCGCCGCACGATCGACGTGGCCGCCGCGCTGGGCGTCAAGCGGGTCGTGACCATGTCCGGTGTGCCGGCCGGTTCACCGTCCTCCGACGTCGCCAACTGGGTGGTGAACCCGTGGGACAGCCAGTACCTCGACATCCTGGACTACCAGTGGAACGAGGTCGCCGTGCCGTTCTGGAAGGACATCCAGGCCCGCGCCGCGGACGCCGACGTGCAGATCTGCATCGAGATGCACCCGCACAACCTGGTGTTCAACCCGGCCACGCTGCTGCGGCTGATCGAGCAGACCGACGGCACCCACATCGGCGCCGAGATGGACCCGAGCCACCTGTTCTGGCAGGGCATCGATCCCGTCGCGGCGACCCGGTACCTCGGTGACCGGGTGTTCCACGCGGCGGCCAAGGACACCCGGATCAACGCCGACAACGTGAAGATCTTCGGGGTACTGGACGACCGGTTCACGCGGACCACGGAGAACCCGCTGAACCTCGGCGGCGACTTCACCCTGAACCAGTGGCCGCAGCAGCCGTCCTGGCAGTTCGTGGCGGTCGGCCGCGGGCACGGCGTGGACGAGTTCTGGGTGCCGTTCCTGCAGGCGCTGCACGAGATCGACCCGGACATGGCGGTCAACATCGAGCACGAGGACACCGAGCTCGACCAGATCGAGGGCCTGCGCTCGGCGGCCGAAAACCTTCTGCTGGCCGCCGGGAAGGCCGGCGTCTGATGCTCGAAGCGGTCCGCTGGGGTGTGCTGGGCACCGGCTCGATCGCGCGGACCGTCGTCGACGCCGTGGGCCCGGGCGCGTTCGTCGCGGCGGCGAGCCGGTCGGCTTTCCGCGCCCAGGCGTTCGGCCTGCCCACGGCGTTCGACTCGTACTCTGCGCTCATCGAGTCCGACACGATCGACGCGGTGTACATCGCGTTGCCCAACGCGCTCCACGCCGAATGGACCGCGCGGGCGCTGGCGGCCGGCAAGCACGTGCTCTGCGAGAAGCCGTTCGCGGCCACCGCGGCCGACGCCACTCTCGCCGTCGCGAAGGCCGATGACCTGGTCTGCGCGGAGGGCTTCATGTGGCGGCTGCACCCGCAGACGGCGCTGGCCCGGTCGCTGGTCGCGGACGGTGCGATCGGCCGGCTCGCGCACGTCCGGGCCGCGCTGCGCATCACGGCCGGACCCGGTGACGTGCGGCTGTCGGCGGAGCTCGGCGGCGGGGCGATGAGCGACCTGGGTTGCTACTGCCTGAGCGCGATGCGGCTCTTCGCCGGCGAGCCGCAGTCGGTCCAGGCGACGGGGACGTTCGGCGAGGTGGACATCCGGATCGCCGCGCTGCTGGCCCTGCCGGGCGGCGTGACGGGCGCCTTCGACGCGGCCCTGGACATGCCGCGGGCGGACGAACTGGAGCTGGTCGGCGACGCCGGGACGCTCCGCATCCGGGACCCGTGGATCTGCCGCGCGGGTTACGTGTCGCTGGTCCGGGACGGCAAGGAGGAGCGGCTCCCGGTGGATCCGACCGGCCGGCACGGCCTGACCGGCACCGAGGCCGACCCGTACCGCATCGAGTTCGCCCGCATCAACGCGGCGATCACCGGAGCCTCGGCGTTGGAGTTCGGCCCGGAGGATGCGGTCGCCTGGGCGACCGCGTTCGAGCAGGTGTTGCGCGCCGCCGGCCGTTCGGCAGGTGGTTGAGGCCGGGTGGAGCTATCCGTCGATGGCTTGTTGCCAGGCGGTCAGCGCGGCCGGGTTGCCGGCGAGGGTCGCGGTGCCGGTGCGCCGCCAGAGCGTGAGCAACAGGTCGGACGGGGTGCCGGTCAGTGTTGCGTCGGCCTGGCCAGGGTCGCGGGAAAGGTGCGGCCGTCCGGCGTTCCCCTCGACTCGCCGGTAGTAGGCGTCGTCGGCCGATCGCAGACCCAGGCTCTGTGGGGGGACACGTCGGCCGAGGAACGGCAGGGTGAAGGGCAGCGTTGCCTCGAACAACTCGTCGATGAAGTCGATGGCGCGTTCGGGGTCGACCGGCTGGGCGCGTCCGAGGGCGTGCTGGGCGTCCCAGCGGTGCACGGTGAGATCGTGGGCCTGCCGCCGGCACCAGGCGCCGGCCCTCTGATCGACGGTGACGGTCCACATCGGAGTCTCCGGATCGGTGATGTCGATCGCCTCCAGGAGAAGCTCGAGGCACGCCTCGTACCAGTCGGCGAGCGAGGCACCGGGGTCCGGCTCGAGGGAGTACGGCGCACGGGGGAGCCGGCTGGTGTCCCGGAGCAGATCGGCGGCCCATCGGTGATAGCTGCCGACGTGCGCCACCAGATCCCTGATCGTCCACCCGGGGCAGCTCGGCACCGGTGTTGCCGGGTCCGCGCCGAGCGTGGCCGCCAGCGCCCGGCCTTCGTCGGCCAGCCATGATCGGTACAGGTGGTGTCCCTCTCGCATGCGGCACTGTCCCACACGGCACGGTGGACATGTGGGACTGGACCTTCACCGGGCCGTAGTCACCAGACGATCAGCGTGTGCCTGTCCCCAGGACGCGGCGGCGGGCGCGCCATGCCATGACCGAGCCGATCGACACGGCCGACATGATGGACCCGACGCTGGCGAAGGAGGCGATCGAGCCGATCGAGGCGGCCGACCCGATCGAACCTATCGACAGCACGGAGCCCGTCGAGCCGATCGACAGGATCGACCCCCGCGACCACAGGCTCAGGATCGACCCCTCGGACTTGTACGACAGCAGCGACCTCTTGGCAGACATGCACCGATCATGGCCCATAGCTGCCGCCGACTCCGAGTCGCAAGCGAAAAGTGGTAGCCCACGGACGCATCTGCCGCCCGGAAAGGCTGCTGGGCTACCACTCTTCGCTTGCCACGCCTGGCCGGCGGATGTGGCGTCTCGGCAGCTCTTCCAGCGCGTCTGCGGCCGCCGCTGCGCCGGCAGTTTCGCGTAAGCGTTCACCCAGTGTGGCGGCTCCGGTGTGCAAGGCCGGGTCATTCAGCAGTCGGTCGATGGCTTCTCTGATCGCGGGTGTCTCCGCGTCGCGGGGCAGCGTCAGGCCGGCGCCGGCCGCCGTCACCGACTCGGCCACCAGCGGCTGGTCGGTGTGCCGGCTCATCGGGAACATCAGCACCGGAAGTCCGTGGGCCAGGGCCAGCATCGTCGTGCCGTGGCCGCCGTGGCCGATCACGGCACGCACGCCCGGCATCAGGTCGCCGTGCGCGGCGAAGGCACGCACCTCGACGTTCGGGGGCGGCCGCAGCCGGCGGGCGTTCAGGGACGTGCCGACCGTCGCCACCGCGCGGACCGGCAGGCCGCCGAGAGCGTCGAAGATCCGCTGCACGCACTCCTCCTGGCCCGGGTAGCTGATGGTGCTGAGGCTCACCAGGACCGGCGCGTCGGGAGCCGCCCGCGCGGCCAGCGTCGGCACGGCGCCGAAGACCGGCCCGGTCTGCACGGTCGCGGTGGGCAGGAGCCCGCTGATCGGGTCGAGCTCCGGCAGCGTCGTGACCACCGCCAGATCGGGCCGGGCGCGGCGACGGCCCGGGTGCGCGCCGGTCGCCCGCAACCACCAGCCCATCGGGCTGCCGAGCGACCATTGGGTACGCCAGTAGGCCGAGTAGGCGTGGAGCAGCATCGCCACCGAGACACCGCTGACACCGCGGACGTGCCGGAGCGCTCCGGGGATCATGCAGTCCACCACGGCCAGATCGACGCGATCGGCCGCCACGGTCGCCGCGAGATCCCGGCCGTAGCCGGGGTCGGAGGCCAGCGGCAGCCACGAGAGCATGGTGCGCAAGCCCGGCCGGTCGGCCCGCGGGCTCCAGTCGCGCGCGCTCGTCCACGTCCGCAGCGGCGCCGCGAAGGCCTCCCGTTGCCGGTCGTGGCCGAGGACGAGCACCTCGTGCCCGCGGCGGGCCAGCTCGTTCGATATCGCCACGGTGGGCAGCGTGTTGCCGCCCGCGTCGACCGTCGCCACCAGGATCTTCACATGCTGCACTGTAGGGACAGCCCGGCGCCGGCGGCACCGGGCTGAACCACTGACCCGCTCGGCGTGGCGGCGGGACTTCGCCGTGCTCGTACCCCTATTGAAGGTTTTGGTATTTGGCCTGGTACTCCTTGATCTTCGCCAGGTTGACGCGGGCGCTGTCCTCGGCGCGCTCCTCCCAGGCGAAGACGCAGACCGTCGCGATGCCGTCGAACTCGACCTCCGACAGCGTCTTGAAGAACAGGTCCCAGTCGACCTCGCCCTGGCCCATGTCCAGGTGCTGGTGGATGCGGGCCGTCGAGCCCGGCGGGTTGACGATGTAGCGCAGGCCCGACGAACCCCGGTGGTCGAACGAGTCGGCGATGTGCAGCTGCGTGAGCAGCGGGCCCGCGTGCTTCATCACGGCGGCCAGGTCGCCGCCCTGGTGGAACGTGTGCGGCGCGCAGTAGAGGAAGCTCACCAGGTCGGAGTCGATGCCCCTGACCATGTTGACGCCCTCGACGCCGTCCTCGATGAAGTCGTCCGGGTGCGGTTCGAGCACCAGCCGGACGCCCTCGCGTTCGAAGATCGGCAGCAGCTCCTCCATCGAGCGCCAGAACTGCGCCTCGCTCTCGGCCGGAAGCGAAGGGCGGCCGTTGAACTCGGAGTTCATCACGGTGACGCCGAGGTCCACGGTGATCTCGATGGCCCGTTTCCAGTAGCGGACCGCCGCCTGCCGTTCGTCCTCGTCGGGGCCGGACCACTTGTAGAGCGGCAGCACCGACGCCACCTCGACCTCCGCCTCCGCGAGCGCCTTGCGGAACGCCGCGACCGTGGCCTTGTCGACCCGCGGATGCAGGAAGAAGGGCATGAAGTCGTCGCGCGGGGACAGCTCGATGTAGCGGTAGCCGAGGTCCGCGACCAGGCGCGGCAGCTCGAGCAGCGGCACCTTGCGCAGCATGTACGGGTCCAGCGCGATCTTCACGACGTCGCCTCCAGGTAGAGCTTCGGCTTCTCGGCCAGCACGACCGCCACCCGGTCGCCCGAGTCGAGGGCCGCCACCGCGGCGTCCGACACCACGGCGGCCGCGTACCCGTCCCAGGCGCTGGGCCCGACCGGCGCGCCGCCCCCGGCGATCGAGGCGATCCACTCCTGGAACTCCACGTCGTACGCGGCCAGGAACCGCTCCCGCCAGTCGAGCGGCACCGGGGTCGCGAAGCGCCCGGCCGCCCGCACCGAGATCGGGCTGAGCTCGCCGAGCGCCGCCGTGCCGCTCTCCCCCACCACCTCGCCGCGGATGTCGTAGCCGTAGCGGATGTTCACCGAGATCTCGACGTCGACCAGCGCGCCGCTCGCCATCTCGAGCACCAGGAACAGCGGGTCCTGCAGCTCCCCGCCGTTCGCGCTGCGCCGCGGCACCAGCACCCGGGCCGCCGCGATCTCCTCGCCGAACATCCACCGCACCATGTCGATCTCGTGCACCGCGGTGTCGGTGATCGCCATGTCCTTCGTGTAGTGCGGCGGCACGGACGCGTTGCGGTGGGCGCAGTGCATCATCAGCGGCGCGCCGAGCTCACCGGAGTCGACCACCTTCTTCAGCGCCCGGTACGCCGCGTCGTACCGGCGCATGTAGCCGACCTGGACCAGCCGGCTGCCGTGCGCCACCTCCGCCTCCACGATCCGCAGACAGGCCTCCTGCGTGGTGGCCAGCGGCTTCTCGCAGAACACCGGCTTGCCGGCGGCGATGGACGCGAGGACGTACTGCTCGTGGGTGGGTCCCCACGAGCAGACGACGATCGCGTCCACCTCCGGGTCGGCGACCAGATCCTCACCGGTGGCGTGGGCCGTGGCGCCGACCTTCTCGGCGACCGCGGCCGCCACCGAGGCGTCCACATCGGTGACCGCGGCGACCCGCACCCCGGCCAGCACCTGCGTCATCCGCCGGATGTGGTCCTGACCGATCATGCCGGTCCCGATGACTCCAACTCGTACCATTTTTACCGCTTCAACTCGTGGGACAGTTCGGCCAACTCGTCGGCGCCGGCCATCTGGGCGGTCAGCTCGTCGAGCGTCACGTCCTCACGCTTCTTGTCGAGCGTGGTGCTGCCCAGCTTCAGGATCACGAAGTGGTCGCCGACCAGGTAGGCGTGGTGCGGGTTGTGGGTGATGAACACGACCCCGAGGCCGACGTCGCGAGCCGCCGCGACGTACTTGAGCACCACGCCGGAC
>NZ_JBFAZH010000369.1:0-6513 GCF_040681735.1 Actinoplanes sp. NPDC051633
GGAGGCGGCGGCCGACGCGGAGGGCGACCCACCCCCTGCCGGGGTGGGCGGGGCGGCGGCGTCGAGCTACTCGAACGTCGGCTATGTGCTGCTGGCCGAGGCGGTCGCGCGCACGACCGGAACGCCGCTGGCCACCTTCGCAAAGGACCGGATCTTCACCCCGCTGGGCATGGCCGACACCCTCTTCTGGGCCGGCCCCGAGCCGTCCCCGCCCGGTGCCGTGCAACTCGACCCCCGGCATCCCGCACCACTGTCCATCGGCGACGGCGGCCTGTGGAGCACCGCCGAGGACCTGCTGCGCTGGGCCGAGGCGCTCGACACCGACCGGCTCGGCATCACCGGCCTGCTGCAGACCCCGGTGCTGGGCTACGCCTGGGGGATGGGCGTCCGCGAGCATGCGGGGCACCGCATCTACCGGCACGGCGGCTCGTATGCCGATGTGCGGACGATGCTTGTGCGCGTACCCGGCACAGGTTTTGATCTTGTGGTGCTGGCCGCGCGGGATCGCAGCGAGCGGCGCACCGACCTCACCGACCGCCTGCTGGAAGCGCTGGTGACATAGCGTGGCCGAGATTGAACTGCGCTCCGCCGAGGCGGCGGACATCGCGCGCGTGCTGGCCTTCTGGCGGATCGCGGCCGAGGACGCCCACCGCCCGCCGGACACCCCCGCCGCCCTGGCCGCGCTGCATCTGCGCGATCCGGACGCGCTGATCCTGGCCATGGACGGCGACGACATCGCCGGCACGGTGATCGCCGGGTGGGACGGCTGGCGCTGCCACCTCTACCGGTTGGCGGTCGGCCCACGGCATCGCCGTGAAGGCATCGGCCGTGCGTTGATCGAGGCCGCCGAGGACCGGTTCCGGGTGCTGGGCGGCACGCGGGTCGACGCCATGGTGCTCGACGACAACGAGCTCGCGCACCGGATCTGGCGCGCGGCCGGCTACCGGCGGCAGGCGGAGTGGTCGAGGTGGGTCAAGCCGCTGTGAGCGGCGCCGGGAGCGGCCGGCCGTGCACCACCGACAGGCGGGAGACGGCCCGGGTCAGCACCACGTAGAGGCGGTTGAGCCCGCGCGCCTCGGACTCCACGATGTCGGCCGGCTCGACGACGATCACATGGTCGTACTCGAGGCCCTTGACCAGCGTCGCCGGCACCACCGTGACGCGCTCCTCGGACTCCACCTCGTCCGCGCTCGCGGACGTGATGCCGGCCGCGGTCAGGTGTTTGCGCAGCCGGTCGACCGCGTCATCCGCGGCGATCACCGCCACCGACCCCTCGTGCTCGAGCGCCGCGGTCACCTCGACCAGCATCGCCGCGTCCACATCCTCGGCGTGTGTGACGGTCAGGTCGCCGTCGCGGCGCAGCGACACCGCCTCGGCCACGCCGACGCCGAGAGCGGGCAGGAGGCGGTTGGCCAGAGCGAGGATCATTTCGGGTACGCGAAACCCGACGGTCAACGGCACCACTGCGGCATCCGGCTTGCCCAGGTGGCCGAGGGTGTCCGCCCAGTCGGCCGCGGCCCACGGCGCGGTGCCCTGCGCCAGGTCGCCGAGCAGCGTGATCGAGCCGTGCTCGCTGCGCCGCGCGATCGCCCGCGCCTGCATCGGCGACAGGTCCTGCGCCTCGTCGACCACCACGTGCCCGAAGCTCGTCTCCCGCTCGAGCAGCCCGGCGGCTTCGTCGAGCAGCACCAGGTCGGCCGCGCTGAACTTCGCCGACTTCGGGGTCTTCGGCGGCTTGACCCAGCGGATCGCGTCCTGCTCCTCGGCGGTCAGCAGGGGGTCCGACGGATCGGTCAGCACGCCCACCACCAGCTCGGCCGGTGTCACCTCGGGCCAGGCGGCGTCCAGGAAGCGCCGGACCGGCTCGATCCGGCTCATCTTGCGCAGCCAGCCCTCGCCCGGTGAGTTGCCGGTGCGGTATTCCGACTGCCGCTGCAACAGCCCGACCACCCGGGCCAGCACCCGCTCCCGGCCGACCGCGTACGGCAGACCCTCGCGCCGGGCCTCGTCCACGATCCGGCGCAGCGGCTCGGCGTCGATCCGCCACCGGTACGAGCCGTCCGACACCATGATCGGTTCGGTGGGTTTGGCCAGCCTGCGCCACAACGCCTTGGCCAGCACCTGAGCCATCCGCGGATCGTGCTTGACCAGCGTCGCGGCCGGGCTGTCCGTGGCCCGCACCGGCGCCCGGGCGATCAGCTCGTCGACCGTCGCCTGCTGCACCTCGATCTCGCCCAGTGCCGGCAGCACCGCGGAGATGTACGACAGGAACGCCGTGTTGGGCCCCACGATCAGCACCCCGGACCGGCGCAGCCGCTCGCGGTGCAGATAGAGCAGGTATGCCGCCCGGTGCAGCCCGACCGCCGTCTTTCCGGTGCCCGGCGCGCCCTGCACGCAGATCGACCGCTCGAGGTCGGCCCGCACCAGCTCGTCCTGCTCGGGCTGGATGGTGGCCACGATGTCGCGCATCGGCCCGACCCGTGGCCGCTCGATCTCGGCGGTCAGGATGCGGCTCTTCGTGCCCAGCTCCTCGCCGCGGTCCAGGTGCTCGTCCTCGAAGCTGGTCAGCTCGCCCTTGACGAAGCCGAACCGGCGCCGGACCGCGACGCCCTGTGGGTCGCGCACGCTGGCCCGGTAGAAGGAACGGGACAGCGGGGCCCGCCAGTCGAGCACCATCGGCTCGCCGGCGTCGTCGGTGACGTGCCGCCGGCCCACGTGGTAGGCGGCGTCGTCGATGTCGAGCCGCCCGAAGAACAGCGGCGTGGTGGGGTCGTCGGCCAGCTCGGCGACCCGGCGGGAGAGGGTCCGGCCGAGCGCCTCCGCCCCGTACGGGTCGCCGGCCACCTCGCTGCCGGCGGAGTAGAGGGCCTCGGCGCGGCCGCGCATCCGGCGCAGCGCGGCCCGGGAGGCGGACAGATGGGTTCGTTCGGCTTCGAGTTCGGTGTCGAGGTCAGGTGCGGGCACGCTGATCTTCCTTTTCCTTACCTGCTGCTCGCTCCGCGTTTCCGGGGGCGGATGGCCGCCAGACCCGGCGCGGGGACGTCCGCTTCGGTGCCTTTCACCGCGGCCGTCAAGCGGCCTTAGAGCCTACGCCGCGGTGTGTATCGCGCCACCGAATTACGAGCTGGTGAGATCACGGGGCTAGCGTCGAGGCATGACTGACGTCGAGCAGCGGCCCAGGGTCGGCCATATCCAGTTCCTGAACTGCCTGCCGATCTACTGGGGCCTGATGCGCTCCGGTGCGCTGCTCGACGTCGACCTGCGCAAGGACACGCCCGACGCGCTGAATGCCGCGCTCGTCGCCGGCGACCTCGACATCGGCCCGATCTCCCTGGTCGAGTACCTGCGGCACGCCGATGACCTGCTGCTCCTGCCCGACCTCGCGGTGGGCAGCGACGGCCCGGTGCTCTCGGTCAACCTGATCTCGACCCGCCCGCTCGCCGAGCTGGACGGGCGCCCGGTCGCTCTCGGCTCGACCTCGCGCACCGGCGTGCTGCTGGCCCAGATGTTGCTGGCCGAGCGCTACCGGGCGAAGCCCGACTACTTCCGTTGCCCGCCGGATCTGTCGCAGATGCTCATGGAGGCCGACGCCGGGGTGCTGATCGGCGACCCGGCGCTGCGCGCGATGCACGAGGCGCCCGCGCGCGGCCTGCGCGTGGTGGATCTGGCCGAGGAGTGGCGCGACTGGACCGGGCTGCCCATGGTCTTCGCGGTGTGGGCGGTCCGGCGGGAGTTCGCGGCGGCACACCCGGGCACGGTCAAGGAGGTGCACGAGGCGTTCCTGCGCTCGCGCGACCTGTGCCTCGACGAGCTGGACACGGTGGCCGCGGCCGCAGCCCGGTGGGAGCCGTTCGACGCCGCCACGCTCGCCAACTACTTCCGTACCCTCGACTTCTCGCTGGGTGAGCGGCAGGTGGCTGGCCTGCGGGAGTTCGCCCGCCGCGCCGCCGAGCACGGCGAGGCGCCCGCCCTGCCGGAGGACGGGCCCCTGTTCGCCGAGGTTTAGCCGAGGATCTCGTCCAGGGCGGCGACGTCCTCCGGGGTGAGCTGCCACTCGCCCGCGGCCACGTTCGCCCGCACCTGCTCCGGGGAGGTCGCCCCGGCGATGACGCTGGTCACCGCGGGCCGGGCGGCCAGGCCCGCGATCGCCACGTCGAGCAGCCCGTGCCCGCGCTCCGCGCCGAACGCGGTGAGCGCCTCGATGGTGTCCCAGTCGGCGCCGTCGAGCCAGCGCTGATAGCGGGACTGCGCGAGACGCGTACCCTCCGCGGGCTTCTCGTTGCGGGAGTACTTGCCGCTGAGCAGGCCGCTGTCCAGCGGGAAGAACGGCAGCAGCCCCAGCCCGAAGTGCTCGCAGGCCGGCACCACCTCGGCCTCGACCTCCCGATGCAGCAGGCTGTACTGGTTCTGCGCGCTGATGAACGGCGTCAGGCCGCCGGCGCGCGCGGTCCAGTCGGCGTCCGCGATCTGCCATCCGGCGAAGTTGGAGTTGCCCAGGTAACGCACCTTGCCCGCGCGGACCAGGTCGTCCAGCGCCGCGAGGGTCTCGTCGATCGGGGTCGACTCGTCCGGCGCGTGCATCTGGTAGAGATCGATGTAGTCGGTGTCCAGCCGCCGCAGGGACGTCTCCACCGCGCGGATGATGTATCTCCGCGCGCCCCGCGCGCCGCGGTCCGCGCCGTTCAGCCCCTCCATGTCCATGCCGAACTTCGTGGCCAGCACGATCTCGTCGCGGCGGCCCTTGAGCGCGGCGCCGAGCAGCTCCTCCGACGCGCCGTGCGGGGTGCCGTAGATGTCGGCGGTGTCGAACAGGGTGACCCCGGCGTCGAGCGCGGCGTGCACCACCGCGGCGGTGCCGTCGGCGTCCAGTTTGCGGCCGAAGTTGTTGCAGCCGATCCCGATCGCCGACACGACCAGCCCGGAGGTGCCCAGCCGGCGATAGCTCATCTCACTCATAGGTCCGACCTTATCCGCGCAGTCTTCGTCCGCAGTTCATCGTCGCTCATCTATTGACACAGCTTGTTAACAGATCGGAAGCTGTGAGAGCGCTCTCTCCCCCGACACTCCACGGAGGCTCCCGTGCGAAGAAGACTGCTAGCAGCGCTAGCCAGTGCCGTCCTCTCCGTCCCCCTGCTCGCCGCCCCGGCCCAGGCCATCGGACCGGCCATCCTCCCGGTCAACGTCACCAACAGCACCGGCCGCGGCGAGGCCACCTACCTGTACGTGATCGGCGTTCAACTCTCCAGCGGCCGCCTCGGCTATGTGAACCAGGGCGGCACGTTCACCCCATGGACCGGCGGCCAGATTCCACCCTCGCCCGCCCCCGACGTCGCCATCGGAGGTCCCGGCAACGGCGGCAGCACCACCATCAACTTCCCGCGTGGCTTCTCCGGCCGCGTCTACTTCTCGTTTGGGGAGAAGATCAAGTTCTTCCTCACGCCGGACGGCCTGGTGCAACCCGCGCCCTGGGCCGGCGACGCCAACCGCAACATCCTCTTCGACTGGAGCGAGTTCACCTACAACGACGCCGGGATCTGGATCAACAGCTCGCAGGTGGACATGTTCGCGGTGCCTCACGCGGTGACCGTCACCGGGGCGAACGGCGCGACCAGGCGCACCGGCGACGTGGTCAACAACGGCCGCAACGCGATCATCGACGGCATCCGCGCACAGGCGGGCTGGGCCAACACGGTTCAGACACGCAGCGACGGAACGGTGCTGCGCGTGCTGGCGCCGGGCAAGGCGTCTGAGGCCGGGCTGCTGTCCCCGACCTACTACCAGGGCTACATCACGTCGGCGTGGAACGCGTACGCGGGCAAGGTGCTGACCGTGGTGCCGTTCGGCGACCAGCCCAACGTCAAGTACTTCGGACGGACGTCGGGCAACGTCATGAACTTCACCAACACCGCCGGGCAGCAGGTGGCCTCGTTCAACAAGCCGTCCGACGGCAGCGTGTGGGGCTGCGCCGGGGACCTGCCGGCACCCAACGACCAGGTGGTCGGGCCGATCTCGCGTACCCTCTGCGCCGCGCTCAACCGCGGCACGCTCGGCACGCTGGACACCCAGCCGACCCTGAACGCCGGCGAGTTCTACCGCAACAACCCGGCCAACCACTACGCCCGGATCATCCACGCCAACATGGTCGACGGTAAGGCGTACGCGTTCCCGTTCGACGACGTCGGCGCCTTCGAGTCGCTGGTGCACGACGGCGACCCGCGCTCGGCCGGCATCATCCTCAGCCCGTTCGGGGCCGGTGGCACCACCCCGCCGCCGCCCACCAACGGCGCGGTGTCGATCCTGAGCAACTGGAACAACAAGTGCATCGACGTGCCGGCCGCGAACTTCGTGGACGGTGCCCGGCTGCAGATGTACACGTGCAACAACACCAACGCCCAGAAGTTCGTCTTCGAGGGCGGCGCGATCAAGAGCCAGAACAACAAGTGCGTGGACGTGGCCGGCGGATCGACGGCGAACCTGGCGCCGATCCAGCTCTACACCTGCAACGGATCCGGC
>NZ_JBFAZH010000370.1:0-6503 GCF_040681735.1 Actinoplanes sp. NPDC051633
GCGAAGAACACGGTAGCCGCGCCGGTGAGCGCCGGGCCGAAGCCGGAGGGCATGAACGGGTTGTAGTTGCCCGTGTTGATGTAGAAGATGCCCAGGCCGACGATGAACAGGATCAGGACGATCTTGATGGCGACGGCGATCAGCTCGAAGCGGCCGAAGGTCCGCGCGCCGCGACTGAGGATGAAGGTCACCAGCAGGCAGATGAGCATCGCGGGGAGGTTGACCACCCCACCCTCCTCGGCGCTCGCGGTGATCGAGTCGGGCAGGTTGACCCCGAATCCGTCCAGGAAGGAGTCGAGATATCCGGAGATGCCGATCGCGACGACGGCGACGATGGCGACGTACTCCAGCAGCAGGTCCCACCCGATGAACCAGCCGATCAGCTCGCCGAGCGCGACGTACCCGTAGGTGTAGGCCGAGCCGGCCCGCGGGATCATCCCGGCGAACTCGGCATAGGACAGAGCGGCGGCGGCCGACGCCAGGCCGGCGATGAGGAAGGCGACCAGCACGGCCGGTCCGACGCCCGGATTGTCCTCGTCGCCATGCGCGACCAGCCCGGCCAGCGAGAAGATGCCGACGCCGATGATGCCGCCGACGCCGATCGCGGTCAGCTGCCAGAGCCCGAGCGACTTGGTGAGCCGGCCGACGCCGCTGCTCTCCTCGATCTCCTCTATCCGATCGACCGGGAGGCGCCGCCAGACGGATCCGGACTGTTTCGTGGGCATGTGCGCCTCCCCTTGTTCGACCCTTGTCAATCTAGGTGATTGACAGACCGGCCGGTATCGGTGAAGCTCGATCGGTGTCCCGTGGGATCGCTCCCACGGCGGTTTTCCTCAGGTCAGGAGCCATGCCATGGTCCGCCGCAAAGGCTTGATCGTCGTCGCCGCGGTTGTCGTCGCGCTCGGGTCTGCCGCCGCGCCCGCGAGCGCCGCCATTCCCGACGGCACGAAGTTCTACACGCCGCCGCCGAATCCAGGCGCGATCGCGCAGATCGACCAGCTGGCCGCTGCCGGGCAGCGGGATCTCGCGAAGAAGGTGCGCGAGATGATCAAGACGCCGCAGGCGGTGTGGAAGACCAGCGGCTCCGGCAAGGAGCTGACGCGGTCGGTGCGGGCCGACATGCGACGGGCGGAGCGTACGCGGACGATGCCGGTCTTCGTCGCCTACAACGTGCCGTTCCGGGACTGCGGCGCGTACTCCGCCGGTGGTGCGAGGTCAGTCGCCGAATACAAGGCGTGGATCGACGCCTTCGCCGCCGGCATCGGCCGGCAGCGCGCCGCCGTCATGCTCGAGCCGGACGGTCTGGGCATCATCCCGTGGCACACCGACATCAACGGCAACCTCGAGTGGTGCCAGCCGGCCGAGGCGGATCCGGCGACGGCCGAGGCCGACCGCTTCGAGATGCTGAACTACGCCGTCGACCGCTTCAAGGCGCTCGGTCACACGCGGGTGTATCTCGACGGTACGCACAATGGCTGGCTCTCCGCCGGTGACGCTGCCAGCCGGCTGGTCAGTGCCGGCGTGCTCAGGGCCGACGGCTTCTTCCTCAACGTGTCCAACTACGAGCCGACGCCGAAGTTGCTGAAGTACGGCAACTGGGTGGCCAAGTGCGTGTACTACGGCACGCACGGCGGCCAGTTCTCGGAGTGCGCCAGTCAGTACTACCCGGCCGACCCGAACGACTTCAGCACCTGGGGCTTGTCCGACGCGTGGTACGACGCCAACGTCGGCACGGTCTCCCCGGACGACCTGCCGCACTTCGTGGCCGACACCAGCCGCAACGGCCAGGGCGCGTGGACGCCGCCGGCCGGCAACGGCTGGCCCGACCCCCAGACCTGGTGCAACCCGCCGGATCGGGGCCTCGGGCTCCGGCCCACCACCCGCACCGGCGACCCGCTCGCCGACGCCTTCCTCTGGATCAAGATTCCGGGGGAGTCCGACGGCCAGTGCGACCGCGGAACCGGGACGGGCCTCGACCCGGCCCGCGGGAACACCGCCGACCCGGCGGCCGGCTCGTGGTTCCCGCAGCAGGTCATCGAGCTGGTGCAGCTGGCGAACCCGCCGCTACGCTGACGCCGCTCCGGGGTGCCTTCACCAATAAAACGGAATAATAGGGCACAATCGACATGTGCTGACGGATGAGTATCCCGACACCTCCGTGCTGACCGATCGGCAGCGTCAGGTCCTGGGCGTGATCCAGGACTGGGCGACCAGGCACGGCCACTCGCCGTCCACCCGGGAGATCGGTGACGCGCTCGGCCTGGCCTCCACCTCGTCGGTCAGCCGGCACCTGCGGATGCTCGAGGATTCCGGGTTCGTGCGCCGGGGCCGCTCGGCGACACGCCCGATCGACATCCGGATGTTCCTGCGGCCGGACCGGCAGCGGCCGCCACCGGCGACGGTGAGCGTCCCGCTGATCGGTGACATCGCCGCCGGCGCGCCGATCCTGGCCGAGCAGACGCACGACGAGGCCCTGCAACTGCCACTGGACCTGGTCGGGCGGGGGAGCCTGTTCTGTCTCACGGTCCGCGGCGACTCGATGGTCGGCGCGGCGATCTGCGACGGTGACATCGTGGTGGTGCGGCAGCAGTCGGAGGCGTACAACGGCGACATCGTCGCCGCGATGATCGACGAGGAGGCGACGGTCAAGGTCTACCGCCGCCGCGCCGGGCGCGTGGTGCTGGAGCCACGCAACCCGGCGTATGACGACATCGACGGCGACGGGGCGGTCATCCTCGGCAAGGTGGTCTCGGTCCTCCGCCGAACGGCATAGGACTCAGCCGAACGGTGTAGGACTCAGAAGTCGTCCGGCGTGTTGATCCGATCGCGGATCCACGTGCCGGCCGGCTTGAGACTCGCGTAGTTGTTGCTGTCGCAGGCGCCCTCGGCGAAGACCGCGCCGGTGCGGAAGTCGTCCGAGAAGTTCCAGTTCACCCAGCTGACCTTGTGCTGGCCCATCGGGTCGAGGTACTGCTGCGCCCGGCCGAAGTTGTTGCCGCCGTCGCCGGAGGCCTGCTGGGTGCCGAACTCGGTGACGAACATCGGGAGCTGCCCGATGGCGTTGCGGAAGGTGTTCAGGTACGGGTCGTCGTGCGAGGCCGCGTAGAAGTGGAACGTGTACATGATGTTGGGCGCGGTCACCGGGTTGGCCAGGATGCGCTGCACGCCCTGACCGTCGCCGGAGACGCCGAGCGACGACCAGTCCTCGGTGCCGACCAGCACGACGCCGTCCGCGTCCTGCGCCCGGATCACCGGGACGATCTGGTCCGCGTACGACTTGATCGAGTTCCAGTGGACGTCGCTGGGCTCGTTCGCGATCTCGTACAGGATGTTGTTCTTGTCCTTGTGCCGGGACGCGATCTGCTGGAAGAACGTCTTGGCCCGGGCGAGGTTGTAGTTGGGGTCACCCGGATCGAGCATGTGCCAGTCGACGATGGCGTAGAGGCCGCGGGCGTAGGCCTTCTCGATGAGGTCGTTGACCTTCGCGGTGAAGCCGGCCGGGTCGGTCTCGTAGCCGCCCTCCTGGATGTACATCGAGATCCGCAGGACGTCGGCGTGCCAGGTGTTCGCGAGCACGTCGAGGGACGTGTCGTTGACGCAGTTCGCGTACCACTGCAGGCCGTGAGTGCTCATGCCGCGCAGCTGGATCGCCTTGCCCTGCGCGTTGCAGAGCTGCCGCCCGCAGACCCGGAGCTGGCCGTTCCGCGCCACCGGGGTGGTCCCCGCGGGCGGGTCCGTCGGCGGGTCGGTCGGCGGATCCGACGGGGGACCGGTAGGCGGGTCGGTGGGCGGTGTGGAGCCGCCGGAGCAGGACACGCCGTTCAGTAGACACCCGGCCGGACTGCCGGAGCCGGCGCCGATGAAGCCGAAACTGACCGATGCGCCCGGCGCGATCGTGCCGTTCCAGCCGACGTTGCCGAAGGTGAAGTGCTGCCCCGACCGGGTCAGCGTCGCGTTCCAGTGGGAGCTGACGCTCGTGCCGGAGGGCAGGTCGAACTCGATCCGCCACGACGTGATGGCGCTCGCGCCACCGTTGGTGATCGTGTAGCTGCCCTCCCAGCCGGAGCCCCAGTCGGACACCTTGGTGAAGGTGGCGCTGCCGGCGGCCGCACTGGCGGGGGAAACGGCGTGGAGGGCCAGACCGGCGGCGACGGCCGCGACGGCGAAGGACACCAGGAGAGAGCGGGAGCGACTCATGGTGGTCGATTATTAAGGTGTCTTACAGACTTGTCCAGATCTTATGAGCATCGATATATGGGAAATTGACTGTATACAGTTTGGGTAAAACTGCATACAGTCCTGGAATGAACACCGATGACATGGTCCGGGAGCTCTGGGACCGGCAGCAGATCAGCGACGTGATGCTGCGCTTCGGGCGCGGCCTCGATGTGCACGACTGGCAGCTTTACGCGGACACCCTCGCCGACCCGTTCGAGGTCGACTTCTTCGACCTGACCGGTCAGCCGCCGACGACCACCACACCCGCGGTGTGGGCCGAGTTCGCCGGCGCATGCCTGCAGCGGCTCACCGTCATGCACCAGTACTCGAACTTCCACATCGATCTGAACGGCGACGAGGCGGACGGGATCTTCTACCACATCTCCCGGCACCGCTTCCCCAACCGGCACGGCGACGACCACTACACCCAGTACGGCTGGTACGAGAACTCGTTCCGGCGTACCGGCGACGGCTGGAAGATCAGCAAGCTCAAGCACACCTTCCAGTGGTGCGACGGCAACCCGAACCTGATCGACATGTCCGACCCGCAGTGGCAGAAGGCCGCGGCGGCCGTCTTCGGACCTCAGTCGTGACGGTCCACCACACCGCCCAGCTCAACGGCGTCAAGCAGCACTACGTGGTGGCGGGCAGCGGGCCGGCGGTCCTGCTCCTGCACGGCTGGCCGCAGACCTGGCACGAGTGGCGGCACGTGATCGACGCGCTGGCCGGCGACTTCACCGTCGTCGCCCCCGACCTGCGAGGCTTCGGCTACTCGGGCAAACCGGCGAGCGGGTACGACGCCGAGACCTACGCCGCCGACCTCGCCGCCCTCCTCGAACACCTCGACCTGCACGACGTGACGGTGGTCGGCCACGACTGGGGCGCGGTCTTCGGCTACGTCCTCGCCGCCGCCCATCCCGAGCGGGTGTCCGCGCTGGGCATCGTCGAGATGGCGCTGCCCGGCCTCGGCATGATGGAGCAGGCGATGGCGCCCGTGGCCGACGGCAACTTCCTGTGGCACATGGGCTTCCAGTCCGTACCCGATCTCCCGGAGCTCTTGATCGCGGGCAAGGAACGGCCCTATCTGCGCTGGTTCTTCGAGCACTTCGCCTACGACCCGAGCGCGATCACCGAGGCAGACCTGGACGAGTACGTCGCGGCGATCACCCAGACCGGCGCGCTGCGCGCCGGGCTCGCCGTCTACCAGGAGTTCTTCCGCTCGGCCGAGCAGGTCAAGGCGCGGTCCGCCACACCGCTGGACATCCCGGTGCGCGCCTACGGTGGCGAGGCGTGCCTCGGCGGCCTGACCCTGGCCACGGCTCAGGCGGTCGCCCCCGCGGCCGAGGGCGGTGTGATCGAGCGCTGCGGCCATTGGGCGGCCGAGGAGCGCCCCGACTTCGTCAGCGATCTGGTTCGCGACCTAGCAAAGGGTTGAGCCGTTTCCCGGCCGCGTTCCAGATGGCGCGGCCGGCCGCGGTCCTCTTCACCCACCGCATCCGGGCGACGATCCGGTCCCCGGTCGTGGGTGACGCCTGGCGGGCCGCGCGCTGCCGGACGCGCGTGACCCGCCGCAGCGTCGCGCCGGTGGACGGCTGGACCGTGTCCGGCTCGAGCCGGTGCGACGCCACCGCCAGATAGCTGAAGCGCTGCATGGCCTTCGGCGAGGGCGGGCGTTTGCCGGAGAGCATGTCCTCGATCGTCTTGGTGTCGACCATCTTCGCGAGCGGGCCCTGCGCGGTGTCGAGCAGGTCGGCGATGACCTCGGGCCCGTCGCCCTCCCAGATCTTCGGGACCGTCGACGTGTTCGTCGTGGCCGCGACGCCGCCGGCGACGTACGGAACATCGGCCCACTCCGGCACCAGGTGCTTAACCAGTCCGAAGTGGAGCACGCGGTCGCGCTTCTGCTGTGCGGTGAGCGAGAACATCACCGACACCAGGCCGGGGCGCAGGAACGGCGTGACGATGTTGAGCATGTAGGCGGCACTGGACCAGCGCCGCATCGGGTGAACGAGGTAGATGTAGTCGATCAGGTGCTCGTCGCGGACGCCGATGTCCTTGGCGTGCCGCAGGATCGCGGTGACCCGCTCGTGTTCCTGCTCCGCATAGGCGGGGACGACCCCGGCCGGGCCCAGCAGATGAGCCAGGGCGGCCTGCTCGGGCGTCTGGTCCTGGCCCGGCTTCGGATACCAGAACCCGGTGCCCAGCTCGCCGCCCGCGCCGGTGATGCTCGCCCGCACCGGGGCGGGCGGCAGCAACTGCGCGGGCGCCGGCCGGACCACGTAGTT
>NZ_JBFAZH010000371.1:0-6483 GCF_040681735.1 Actinoplanes sp. NPDC051633
ACTGGGAGCCCGGCACGGCGAGCGGATACCACGGGCTCACCCAGGGCTACCTGGTCGGGGAGGTGGTGCGGCGGATCACCGGGCGCTCGGTGGGGACGGTGCTCCGCGACGAGATCACCGGGCCGCTGGGGGCCGACTTCCACATCGGCCTGCCGGCGTCCGAGGAGGCGCGGGTCGCCGAACTGGTGTCGCCGCCGGCCGGGCCGCCCGAGTTCGGCCCGACCGACCAGCAGGCCCGGGTGGCCGGCAACCCCGGGCCGGAGGTGTCGGAGGTCAACTCCCGGGCCTGGCGGGCGGCCGAGATCCCGGCCGCCGGCGGCACGGGCAACGCCCGCTCGGTCGCGCGGATCCACACCATCCTCGCCAACGGGGGCGTCGCCGGGGGACGGCGGTTCATGTCCGAGGCCGGCTGCCGGCGCGCCCTCGAGCCGCAGATCGAGGGCCGGGACCTGATCCTCGGCATGCCGGTGCGGTTCGGCATGGGATTCGCCCTCGGCAACGGCATGATGCCCAACCTGGGCACCCTGTACTGGGGCGGTTACGGCGGCTCGCTGGCCATCATCGACCTCGACGCTCGCACCACGTTCTGCTACGTGATGAACAGGATGTCCGGCACGGTCGCCGACATGCGGGGCTTCGGCCTCGCGATGGCCGTCTGGGAGGCGATGGGGATCCTGTGACCGCCTACCGCTGGACGCGGTAGCGCAGGTGCAGCACGTGCTGGCCCGGGTCGTCGACCTGCTCGGTGCGCATCTGCCGGACCAGCTCCAGCTCGACGTGCTCGGCCGCGAGGTGGTCGAAGAGCCGGCGGCCGCGGCCCAGCAGCACCGGGACCACGTGCAGCTCCAGCTCGTCCACCTCGCCGGCGCGCAGCAGCGCCTGCGCCGCGCCGGCGCCGTGCACCATGGCGACCCCGTCCCCGACCGCGGCCCGGCCCAGCGCGGCGCACTCGGCCACGTCGGTGACGTAGCGGACGGAGCCCGGCGGCGCCTCGCCGGGGACCTCGTGGGTCAGGACGAAGATCGGCACACCGTTGTGGTGGTCACCGCCCCAGCGGCCGGCCAGCTCGTACGTCCGGCGGCCGGAGATCAGCGCCCGGGTGGCCAGCGAGTCCGCGTAGACCTCGCCGCTCGGTCCGGGATCGTTGCGCTTGTCGAGCCAGTTGAACAGCCGGAACCCGCCGACGCCCAGCGGGGCGTCCGGCCCGTCGTCCGGACCGGTGACGTAGCCGTCCAGCGACATCGTCATGTCCACCCGAATGCTGCTCATGGCCGGTCAGCCTAGCGGCGCACGGCCATCAGCAGTGTCTTGTCGTCACCCGACGAGGCCGCGAACTCGCGGGACCGCAGCCTGCGACTCAGCACCCGCGCGTCCACCGCGTCGTCGCGGAACGTGTCGAAGTACTCGTCGAAGCCGGCCGGCGCCACGTGGTACGCGGATCCGTCCGGCGCGTATGCCGCCCGGAGCATGCCGTCGACCACGCCGCCGGTGCCGAGCGCGACGCCGCTGAGCGCCGTGTCCGCCAGCACTCCGTGCCGCAGATCCTCGTCCCGGTGCGGGGAGGTCAGGTAGACGGCCCCGGAGAGGCCTGGGTTCACCGCACTTGCCGGAGGCTCAGCGGCCGGTACTAGCACTGCCCGGGGCGCCACCACCAGCGACGAGCCGCCCGGGTCGCGCTGCGCCACCAGGAAGCAGCCGCCGACGCAGACGTAGGCCAGGAACGGCGGCGCCAGGATCACCGCCAGCAACGTGGTCGAGTAGTCCGCCCGAGGGCCGCCGGCGTGGGCCACCTCCTCGTCGAAGCCGCTCAGGCACTCGTCCGCGAAGGCCAGCGTCGCACTGCGCCAGCCGGCCAGCCCCACGGGCGGCTCCGGAAAGCACCGCACCGCCGCTGCGATCGCCGCCTCCACCGCGAAGTTCGACCCGAGCGTGGCCCGCGCGGCCGGCCCGGCGCCGTCCGCCACGGCCAGCGCGTGCAGGCCGCCCGGCAGCATCCGCTGGCGTACGCTGTCCTGATTGGACAGCTCGACGTTGGCGTGTTGCGGCCCGGCCACCGATCCCGCGACGACTCGCCAGCTCGCGGCGTTCATCGGCGGACGGCCTGAACGACGCCGGCCGTCACGAGGAGCGAATCCCGTTCGTGGCTGGAGCTGAGCACGGTCAGCGACCGGCCCGGGTGCACCGGCTCGCCCGGCCGGATCAGCGCCGCCCACACGATCAGCCCGCCGGCGTCGACGAAGCCGCCGTGCGGCCCGAAGCTGCTCACCGCCGTGACGCGCTGAGGGATTGCGGCGAGCACGTCGTCGGGGAGGGCGGCGCAGGGGAGGGCGGTGGGTGCGGCCGCGCCCATGGGTACGGGATCGGGCGTACGCCGCCGGCGCCGGAGCATCGTCACGAAGAAGCCGGCGGCGCTGAGCAGCGCGATGACCACCGCGGTCCGGATGGAGGCCCAGTAGCCGAGGTCGCCGCCGGTCAGGCCGGCCAGCGTCGTGGCGTTCGCCGGCCGGCCGGGCGGCACGAGCACCACGAGGTCCGCGCCGGGCTGCCGGGAGACCTCGGCCGCGATCCGGGCGTCGTCCAGCCGCCCGTCGCCCGGCCGCATGTCCACCACCGCTACCGATCTGTCGGCGGTCATCGCCCCGGCCACCAGCGGGCTCAGCACGAGCACGGTCGCCGCTCCGATCGCGACCATGGCGGCGATCGCCCACGTTCGCGCCCGGCCGCCGGTAGGTGGTGTCGTCATGCGGCAGAGTCTTCGCCGGCGACACCGCCGCCACCACCGGCCGCCCGCCCGAAGCCCGCGCATGATCGACCTAATCCCCACGCTCGGCGGATGACCACGAACGGGCGACAATCGTCCGATGGACGTTCTGGAATCGCTGGTCGCGTCGCCGGAGCCCGCGATCCGCTGGAAGGCCGGCGGCGGGTCCCGCGCGGAGGTTCGCGACTCGGAGCTGGTCCGGGAGCTGGTCCGGCGCCTGCTGACCGCAGCGGACGCCAACGTCTACGCCAAGTGGCAGGGTGCGCACTGGGGGCTGGGCGCGCTCGCCGACCTCGGCTACCCGCCGGGCGACGAGGCGCTGGTCCCGCTGCGGGAGCGGGTGCTCGCCACCTGGCTGGACGAGGACTATCACCGGGACGTGGAGGTCGCGTCGAGGGCCGCGGCCTATCGGCACGCGGGCGTGCCGGTCATGCGCGGCCGCCATCGGGCGCACGCTTCCCAGCAGGGGTACGCGCTGTGGTACCTGAACACCCTGGGCCTGGCCGACGAGCGCTGCGCTCAGCTGGCCGACCTGCTGCTGCGGTGGCAGTGGCCGGACGGCGGCTGGAACTGCGACCGCGACCCCGAGGCGGACACGTCGTCGTTCATGGAGACGATCCTGCCGATGCGCGGCCTGTGGCGGCACGGAACGCCGCGGGCGAAAGAGGCCGCGAGGGCCGCCGCGGAGGTGTTCCTGACGCGGCGGCTGGTGTTCGGGCGCACCTCCCGGAAGTTGATCCGGGCCGAGTTCGGCCAGCTGCACTACCCGCTCTACTGGCATTACGACGTCCTCGGCGGCCTCAAGGCGATGATGGAGCTCGACCTGCTCGGCGACCCGCGGTGCGCCGACGCCCTGGACCTGCTCGAGTCGATGCGGGTCGCGGACGGCTGGCCGGCGCACGCCCGCCACTACCGCCACCGACCGACGGACGAGATCGCCATGCACCACGACTGGGTCGACTGGGGTGGCACCAGCACCCGCCGGGCCAACCCCTGGGTCACGGCCGACGCCGTGGCGGTGCTGCGCGCGGCCGGGCGCATTGGGTGAGGGGTCCCGGTGTGAGGATGTGGGCATGACCGTGCTGCGTGCCGTGGACTGTGTGCACCTCGTCGTCCCCGATCTGGAGAGCGGGCTGGCCTTCTATCGCGACCGGCTCGGGCACGAGCTGGTGTGGCGCACCGGCGAGGCGGCCGGGCTGCGCCTGCCGGAGACCGGAGCCGAGCTGGTCATCTCGGTCTCGCACGACGGGCCGGTCGTCGACTTCCTGGTGGAGTCGGTCAACGACGCGGTGGCCGAGCTGACCGCCGGCGGCGCCACCGTGCTCGTCGAGCCCTTCGACATCCCGGTCGGCCGGGTCGCGGTGCTGGCCGACCCCTTCGGCAACCGGCTGAGCGTCCTGGACCTCTCCAAGGGCCGCTACACGACCGGCGACGACGGCACGGTCACGGGCGTCGCAGCTTGACCGGCTCCCTGTCCCCGACAGCCCGGGTCGTCGTCAACGGGAACCGCGACGCCTCCTGGACCTGCCGCCCGGCACCGTCCGACGTCCGGGACTTCCACCGCGCCCTGCCCGGGTACGCGCCCACCCGGCTGGTGGGTCTGCACGAAGCCCACGGCCCAGGCTCCCCACGGGTCTTCGCCAAGGACGAAGCCCACCGCCTCGGGTTGCCCGCCTTCAAGGCGCTCGGGGCCTCCTGGGCGATCCACCGGGCGTTGCGGGAGCGCGCCCCGGCCGGGCCGGTCACGATCGTCACCGCGACCGACGGGAACCACGGCCGCGCCGTCGCCCGCTTCGCCCGGGAGTTCGGCCACCGGGCGTCCGTCTTCGTGCCGGACGGCGTGCATCCCGCGGCGGTGCGGGCGATCCGCGACGAGGGCGCGCAGGTCACCCACGTGAGCGGGGACTACGACACCGCGGTGGCCACGGCCGCAGCGGCCGTCGGCGACGGCATTCTGGTGCAGGACACGGCGTGGCCGGGGTACGAGGACATCCCGGGCTGGATCGTCGACGGATACGACACGCTGTTCGCCGAGCTCGACGACCAGCTCGCCGCCGAGGGCATCGCCCGGCCCGGCCTGGTCGTCGTGCCCGCCGGCGTCGGCTCGCTGTTGCAGGCGGCGCTGACGCACTACCGCAGCACGACCGCTCTGCCCGGGACCGCGGTGGTCAGCGTGGAGCCTGAGTCCGCGGCCTGCGTGCTGTCCAGCGTCGCCGCCGGGTATCCCGTCACCGTGGCCACCGGCACCACCAGCATGGCGGGGCTCAACTGCGGGACCGTCTCGTCGCTGGCCTGGCCGCGGATCCGGCCCGGGCTCGACGGATGCGTCGCGGTCACAGACGCCGAGGTGGCGGATGCGGCGCGGAAGCTGGCGAGGCTCGGCATCGACGCCGGCCCGTGCGGTGCGGCGCCGCTCGCCGCGTGGAACGCTCTGCGGGCGGCAGCAACGGATGCGCGGCTGCCGCCGGACACGGTCGTGCTGCTGGTCACCGAGGGGTCCGCCGCCAATCCTGGCCCGGGCTCGTATCGTCTCGAGGCATGAGTGGCGGTGACGTGTGGGAGGTCGGCGACGCCTACGAGGCGTACGTCGGGCGGTGGAGCCGGCTGGTCGCGGCTCGGTTCGTGTCCGGTCTCGGCCAGGAGCCGGGTCTGCGCTGGCTCGATGTCGGCCGCGGCACCGGCGCGCTCAGCGCGGCGATCCCCGCGCCGGCGCGGGTGGTCGGGGTGGACCCTTCGCTGGGCTTCATCCGGAACGGCCGGGACGTCGTCAACGGTGACGGCACCGCGCTGCCGTTCGGCTCGGCCGCCTTCGACGTCGTGGTGAGCGGACTGGCCCTGAACTTCATGCCCGACCCGGCCGCGGGGGCCGGCGAGATGGCCCGCGTCGCGCGCGACGGCGCGACGGTCGCCGCCTACGTCTGGGACTACGGCGACGGGATGCAGATGATGCGGCACTTCTGGGACGCCGCCGCGCAGGTGGATCCGGCGGCCGCCGAGGGCGACGAGCTGAAACGGTTCCCGATCTGCCGGCCCGAGCCGCTGCGCGAGCTGTGGGCCGGCGCCGGGCTGCGCGACGTGACGACCGGCGTGATCGAGATCCCGACGGTGTTCGCCGACTTCGACGACTACTGGACGCCGTTCCTGGGCGGCCAGGGCGCGGCGCCCGCCTACGCGGCCCGGCTGGCCGAGCCGGCCCGCGAGGCGATCCGGCAGACCCTGCGGGATCGATTGGGCGGTGGGCCGATCGAGCTGACCGCCGCGGCCTGGACGGTGCGCGGCGTCAAGTGTTGAGCGGCCGCCGGGCCACGAACAGCACGTGCGTGACCGGCCACTGCATCGGCGTGCCGTCGAGGTGGTGCAGCGACGCCACCGGGTCGAGGCGGTGCTCGACGATCCAGTCGTTGCGGCTCGTGCCGGACATCGGGTCGAGCTCGAAGCCCACGTCGGTGAGCAGCGATTTCCAGTCGGCGAACTCCATGCCGCAGAACTGCTCCTGGACCTCGGACGCCCAGTTGTCCGTGTAGTCCTTGCGGGTCAGGAAGTCCATCGCCGCACCCAGCGACAGCACCACCCCGTCGGGTGTGTCCTCGAAGGAGAACGGGAACGCGAAGTCGGACGCGAACCGGTCGAGTTTGGCCCGGGTGGACAGCTGCGCCACCGGGCCCGAGGCCGCGCCATCGTCGGTCGCGAGCCGCAGCAGGACCGGACGGCTCGGACCGGCC
>NZ_JBFAZH010000372.1:0-6480 GCF_040681735.1 Actinoplanes sp. NPDC051633
CGGTCTGGTCAGCGGCGGAACCTGCAAGGTGCTGGGTAAGCCGGCCGCTCGCCTGTTCTACACCGGCAACTTCAAGAAACGGTCCACGAAGCTCGGGTTCAAGCCCGGGCTCGGCGGCGGTGTCGTCACCAGCAAGAAGATCGCCTCCGTCGGCGTCGCGGACCGGCCGTACCCGGGCTCGTCGGTGGTTCGCAACGATCGGCGACACAACCACGTCAAATGGATCCAGGCGCGGCTCAACCACGCCGCCAAGAACAAGCACGCGGTCCTCGGCGGCAGACCGCTCGACGTAGACGGCGACTACGGCGACGACACCGCGAAGGTGGTCAAGGCCTTCCAGCTCAAACACGGACTGAAGGGACTGGGCGTGTGCGGCCCGAAGACCTGGCCGCTGCTCAACAAGATCCGTTAGGTCGCCGGCCGCAGGGTCGCCCAGCCGTCGTCACGGGCCCGGGCCGCGGCCAGCAGCCCGGCCACGGTCGACGAGTTGGTGATCTCGCCACGCAGCACCATGGCGACCGCCTCGTCCAGATCGAACCAGGCGATCTCCAGGTCGGCCTCCTCGTCCAGGCGCTCGTGGCGCTCGTCCTCGGGCACCGGGGCGAGGTCGCGAGCCAGGTACATGCGGATGGTCTCGTTGCTGAAGCCGGGCGAGGTCTGCAGGTCGACCAGCAGGTCGAACCGCGCGGCGGTGTAGTCGGTCTCCTCGGCCAGCTCCCGCCGCGCGGTGATCAGCATGTCCTCGCCGTGCACGTCGCGCAGCCCGGCCGGCACCTCCCAGAGCCGCTCGCCGACCGGGTGCCGGTACTGCTTGATCAGCACGACCCGGCCGACGTCGTCCAGCGCGACGACGCCGACCGCACCCTTGTTCTCCACCACGTCACGGGTCGCCGTGCCACCACCGGACATGGTGACCTTGTCGGAGTAGACCGTGAAGATCGGCCCCTGGTACCGCACGGTGCGGTCGAGGGTTTCGTGCTTGAAGACGGTCACGAGGCCGCGACCGCCTCGGACTGATGCTGGGCCGGAGCGTCGGCCGCCTCGGCGAGCGGTCCCACCGGCAGCTCGTCGGCGGCCGCGTACTCGACCGCGGCCTTGACGAACGCGGCGAACAGCGGGTGCGCCCGGGTGGGCCGGCTCTTCAGCTCGGGGTGCGCCTGGGTCGCCACGAAGAACGGGTGCGTCTCGCGGTCCAGCTCGATGAACTCGACCAGCCGGCCGTCCGGCGAGGTGCCGGAGAAGCGCAACCCGGCCTTGCCGAGCTTGTCGCGGTAGTCGTTGTTGACCTCGTAGCGGTGGCGGTGGCGCTCGGAGATCTCGGTGCTCTCGTACGCCTCCGCGACGATCGACCCGGGGGTCAGCGCCGCCGGGTACGCACCCAGCCGCATCGTGCCGCCCATGTCGCCCTTGCCGGCCACGATGTCCTGCTGATCGGCCATCGTGGAGATCACCGGGTGCCGGGTCTGCTCGTCGAACTCCAGCGAGTTCGCCCCGTCCAGCGAGGCCAGGTTGCGGGCCGCGTCGATGGTCATGCACTGCAGGCCCAGGCACAGGCCGAGGATCGGGATGCCGTTCTCCCGCGCGTACCGCGAAGTGTTGATCTTGCCCTCGATGCCGCGGATGCCGAAGCCGCCGGGGATCACGATGCCGTCCACGCCCTTGAGCGCGGCCGCGGCGCCGGCGGAGGTGTCGCAGTCGTCGCTGGGCACCCAGCGCAGCTGCACCTTGGCGTTGTTGGCGAAGCCGGCGGCGCGGATCGCCTCGCTCACCGACAGGTACGCGTCCGGCAGGTCGACGTACTTGCCGACCAGCGCCACCGTGATCGTGCGACGCGGGTGGTGCACGCGCTGCAGCAGGTCGTCCCAGCTCGTCCAGTCCACGTCGCGGAAGGACAGCCCGAGCCGGCGCACCACGTACGCGTCCAGGCCCTCGCGGTGCAGCACCTTGGGGATGTCGTAGATGCTCGGCGCGTCCGGGCAGGCCACCACGGCCTCACGGTCGACGTCGCAGTAGAGCGACAGCTTGTGCTTGAGCTTCTCGGGGATCTCGCGGTCGCTGCGGCAGACCAGCGCGTCCGGCTGGATACCGATGTTGCGCAGGGTGGCCACCGAGTGCTGGGTCGGCTTGGTCTTCAGCTCGCCCGAGGGCGCCAGGTAGGGCACCAGCGACACGTGCAGGTAGAACACGTGGTCGCGGCCGATCTCGTGCCGGACCTGCCGGATCGCCTCGAGGAACGGCAGCGACTCCATGTCGCCGACCGTGCCGCCGACCTCGGTGATGACGACATCCGGGGTACGCCCGAACTCGTCCGGGTCGGCCATCGCGAAGATGCGCTCTTTGATCTCGTTCGTCACGTGCGGGATGACCTGCACGGTGTCGCCCAGATACTCACCCCGGCGCTCCTTGGCGATCACCGCGGAGTAGATCTGGCCGGTGGTGACGTTCGCCTTCTGCGACAGCGACCGGTCGAGGAACCGCTCGTAGTGGCCGACGTCCAGGTCGGTCTCGGCGCCGTCCTCGGTGACGAAGACCTCGCCGTGCTGGAACGGGTTCATCGTGCCCGGATCGACGTTCAGGTAAGGGTCGAGTTTCTGCATCACGACCCGGAGCCCGCGCGCGGTCAGAAGATTGCCGAGGCTGGAGGCGGTGAGGCCCTTGCCCAGCGAGGAGGCGACGCCCCCGGTGACGAAGATGTGTCGGGTGTCGCGCGCTGTAACGGCCAAGGCCTGCTCCCGTGGTCGGTCCTACAGAGGTCTTGCGAACCGGCGCGCCACGCGCCATCCACGGGATTCCACGGTAACACCTTTGCCGCCGGGAGCACGTTCCGGCATTGCGCCGCGCGTGTCTCCGACATTTGGGACAGGCGCCGACGAGACCAGGCCGGATGAGATGGGGCGGGTCCGGTCCGCCGCGTGGTCGAGCACACGCAGCGTGGTGAGCACGGCCACCGGCACGGCGACCGCGGCGGCGGCGCCGGCCACGGTCAGCGCCGTGCCGCTCAGGAATCCGGCGATCAGCGCCGCGACGGTGACGCCGGCGCCGGCCGCCCGCAGCGCGGGGTGCAGGCCGAACAGGCGGTTCAGCCCGCCCCACGGGCTGAACTGACAGAACGCCAGCATCAGCACGCCCACCACGGCCAGCACGGTGAGCGGACTGTCCACCAGCGACAGTCCGTTCGCGGCGGCGCCCCGCTGCATGGCCGGGCCGGCGGTGCCGTCGGCCAGCGCGGTCAGGAAGCGGCCCAGGCTGCCCTGCTCGGTCGGCGGGCGGCGCAGGTCGAGCACGGCGAAGCCGATGGTGACCGCGAGCCCGGCGAACGTGGCCCAGGCGAACCGCGGCAGGGTCAGCCAGCCGCCACTGCTGATCGCCGCCGCCACGCACACCCCGGCGGTGACCGCGATCGCCCCGGACGGGTCGGCGCCCAGGTACGGGCTGCCCACCATCACCACGGCCAGGCCGCCGATCAGCACCACGATCACCGGCCGCCACGGCTTGCGGATCCACTGCGCGAGGCAGCCGGCGACGACCAGCATCCCGGCGACGAAGACGCCCAGCCCGACGCTGCCCACGCCCGCGTACCGGCCGCCCTGCGCCGCCGAATAGCCGGCCACGCCGTTGAGCTGCAGTCGCGCGCCCATCAGCAGGTCGGCGCCGACCACCACCGCGCCGATCAGCGCGACCGCGCCCAGCGGCCACAGCGTGCGGCGGTAGCGCGGCGCGAACCGGACCGCGACCGTGCCGATCGCCACCAGCAGCGCGGTGATCGCGACGAACACCAGGCCCGGATGACCGGCACGCCACCAGGGCACGGCGTCGGCCAGCAGCGCCGCCGGGACGGCCAGCGCGGCGGCGATCAGCGCCACCTCCACGACGGCGATCAGGATCCGCGACGGCGAGGCCGGGCCGCGCGGGCCGGCGTGCCGGCGGGCCCGCACCATCAGCGGCACGACGAGCAGGAAGAGCAGCAGGTCGGCGGCCGCCAGGGCGGTGAAGAACTTCTCGGCGACGCCGCGCTGGGCGGTCGCCCGCCGGTCGGCGTCGTGATCGCCGCGGACCGCGTCGGTCAGCTCGGCGGGCCGGCCCGGGACGGTGGTGGCGGACCGGCCGGTGAACACCTTCTCCGGCTCGTCGCGGCCCAGCGCGGCGAGCACGGTCGGTGCCACGTCGACCAGCTGCAGATAGCCGTCGCGGCCGGTGCCGGCCGAGGTCAGCCAGCCGCCGTCCCAGCCCTCCCCCTCGGCGACGGCCACGTGCAGGCGGGAGCTGGCCGACGTGTCCGACACGCCGGCGACCATGATCAGCGAGCGGTCCGGGCGGCCGGCGACGACCCGGCCCAGCGTGTCGTCGGCCCGCGCCACGGCGGCCTGCCGGGCGGCGCCGGAGCCGGTGACCGCGCCGAGGTCGACGATGCTGAGCACGCAGGAGGACAGCAGGGTCTTCGGGTCGGCGGGCAGCTCCGCCTCGTACCGGTCGACGCGGCCGAACGGGCGGGCCGCCGCGATCGCCGCGCCGGTGCCGACCGCCACCGTGCAGCGCACCGACTCGGCCAGCGCGCCCGGCACCGCGCCGTAGGGCAGCGTGGTCTGGTTGAGGCGCACGATGCCCCGCTGCTGCCCGATGTTGGCGCCGAGGGCGTCGGGTTCGGTCAGGTCGGGCGCGGCGGGCGGGCACTGGCCGCGGATCGTGGCGGTGTCCCAGGCCGCGTAGTTGCCGGCGCCCAGGGTGAGCCACCCGTCCGCCGGGCAGGTGACGCGGTGGCCCGAGCGCACCGACAGCCAGCCGACCGAGCCCTTGCCCGCCAGCGCCCACATGTTCGGCGTGCGTTGCGGGTCGAGGTCGTCCCAGCGCAGGCCCGCGGCGCCGGCCACCACGACATAGTCGAGCGGCTCCTTGGCCGGGCCCGCGGCGGGCCGGATGGCGAGCGCCACGAGGCTGGCGGCGGCGGCGAGGACCACCATTGCGTACGGGAGCCAGCCGCGCACTCGTCGTGCCGGGATGCCGAAGCGCCGGACCCGGCGGATGCGGTCCAGGAAGGTGATCACCCGCGGGTCACTTCGGCGTACGCGGTGATCACGTCGGCGACCGTGTCGTCCTCGCTCGGCCAGGTCGCGGCCCGCTTCGGGCCCCGCGCCGCATACTCGGCCCGCAGCGCCGGATCGGCCAGCAGCCGTTTCACCGCGGCGTCGAGCGCGTCGACGTCACCCGGCGGGATCTGCACCGCCGCGTCGCCGACCAGCCCGGGCAGCCCGCCGACCGCGGTGCAGATCAGCGGCACACCGGCCCGCAGCGCCTCCTGCGCGAAGAGCTGCCGGGCCTCCCAGTCGCTGGTCACCACCGCGAGGTCGGCACCCAGCAGCAGCTCGGGCACGTCGTTGCGGTGCCCGAGCAGGTAGAGCCGGGCGCGTTTCTCGCTGGCCCGCTGGGCGAGGTCCATATAGCTCGGTCCGGACCCGGCGACCACGGTGACCGGAGCCGGGGTCAGCTCCCGCCACCGCGCCGACGCGTCAACCAGCAGGTCGTAGCGCTTCTGCGGATGCAACCGGCCCACCGACAGCACGAGCGGCACATCGGCCGCCAGCCGGAACTCGGCCCGGACGGCGGCCCGGGAGCGTTTCGGCGGCGCCATCGCGGGCGCCGACACCGGACTCAGCCGGGCCCGGCCGCCGAGCTCCTCCGCCCGCTCGACCAGGTCCTCGGAGGCGCCCAGAACCAGCGCCGCGTTGCGGGCCACGACCCGCTCGACCAGCGCCGTCGCCTGCGCGCGCAGGCCCTTGGCGAGCACCGCGTTGTGCAGCGTGGCGACCAGCGGGACCGACGGGCGGGCCAGCGCGGCGACGAACCCGGCGCGCAGCCCGTGCGCGTGCAGGACGTCGAGCTGTTGCCCGGACAGGGCGCGGCGCAGTGCCCGGACCGCGCCGGAGTCCTGCGGACCGGGACTGGCCGGGATCTCGACGGCCCGGAACGACGCGCCGGCCGCGGAGAAACCGAACTGCTCGTCGGTCGCCGCCGGCCCGCAGACCAGCGCCGTGCTGCCGGCCGCGATCAGACCGCGGACCAGTGAGGAGACGTGCTGCCCGACACCGCCCGTGCTGGACCCCAGCACCAGACCCACCGAGCCGCGCCACGGAAAGCGCGCGTACGTCACGTCTTCTCCCTTCGACCCCTTCGAATCAGCAACGCGCCCAGCCGCCGGGCGTCGGGCGCGTCCAGCACGAACGCCACCACCGCGTAGGTCGCCAGTACCACCGGGCCGCCGACCAGCAGACCGGCCCACAGCCCCAGGTTCGCAACCGTCGCCCACCCGGCGAACGCCGCGGTGATCGCCGCCACGATACCGGCCGCGGCCGCCCGGCCGAGCCCCGCAAGCGCTTGCGCACCGGCGCGGCGGCGGACGGCGGCCACGAGCAGGAGCCCGATCGCCGACATGCCCACGGCGTTGGCCACGCCCTGGGCGACGACCAGCAGGTCCTCGCCCTGGGC
>NZ_JBFAZH010000373.1:0-6473 GCF_040681735.1 Actinoplanes sp. NPDC051633
TTTAGGACTATTTGGAATCTTTGTACGGCGAGCTCGGTGGGTCGTACGGCGATCCCGCGCCCGGTCGTGGCCGTTCGCAAGACCATGCCCTTTTCCTCGAGGCTGCGCAGCGCCGCGCTGACATTGGTGCGCTGCACCCGGGTGCGCCGGGCGATCTCACTGGGCGCGGCACCGGGATACAGGTCCACCACGCGCATGACGTGTCGTTCGGTCTCGGTCAGCGACACCACTTCGGGCCCGTCGGGCGTGCGGGCGCGCACCAGGCGACCGACGTTGAGGATCTGGTCGGCAAGATCGGCGAGGACATCCTCGTCTTGGGGCATGGCCGGATCCTAGTTGGTTATGGCAACATAATTATGTGTCCATAACTCAGGAGGCTCCGCGTGTTGCGGCGCCCGCCATCGGCCGGGTCCGGCTGGCGCTGATCCTCGGCACGCTGAGTGCGTTCGGCCCGCTGACCATCGACATGTACCTGCCGGCGATGCCCGGCATGGCCGGCGAGCTGCGCACCAGCGGATCGCTCGTGCAGCTCACCCTGACCGTGTTCGTGGTCGGGCTCGCCGTCGGCCAGGTCGTCGTCGGCGCGCTGTCGGACACCTGGGGACGCCGTCGTCCCCTGCTGATCGGCCTGGCGATGTATCTGGCCGGGTCGGTGTGGTGCGCAATGGCACCGAGCGTCGGATGGCTGATCGGCGGGCGGATCGTGCAGGCCCTCGGCGCGGCGGCCGGCATCGTGCTGGCCCGGGCCATCGTGCGGGACCTGTTCGAGGGCACCGCGATGACCCGGTTCTTCTCCACGCTCATGGTGGTCAACGGGCTCGGGCCGATCCTGGCTCCGGTGATCGGCGGCCTGCTGCTGACGGTCGCCACCTGGCGGTCGGTGTTCCTGGTGCTGGCCGTGCTCGGATCCGTCCTGCTCCTCGCGGTCGCCTTCCTGCTGCCCGAGTCGCTGCCGCCTTCGCGCCGGGCGCCGGCCAACCTGGCGGGGACGCTGCGAACCTTCCGCGCGCTCGCCGCGGACTGGAGCTTCCTGCGGTACGTGCTCGCCGCCGCGCTGATGTTCTCCGCGGTGTTCGCCTACATCTCCGGCTCGTCGTTCGTCCTCCAGGACGTGTACGGGCTGAGTGCCCAGGAGTTCAGCCTGGTCTTCGGTCTCAACGGGCTCGGCATCGTGCTGATGGGCCAGGTCAACGGACTGCTCGTCGGGCGCGTCGCGGACGAGCTCACCCTGCTGCGCACCGGCCTGGTGATCGCCACGGTGAGCGCGGCCGGGGTCCTGGCCTGTGCCGTGCTCCGCGCGCCCCTGCTCCTGCTGCTGGCCGGGCTGTTCGTCGTGGTGTCCATGCTCGGGCTGGTGCTGGCCAACGCCACCTCGCTCGCCCTGAGCGGCCACGGTTCCGCGGCCGGGGCGGCGTCGTCCATGCAGGGTCTGCTGCAGTTCCTGGTCGGCGGCATCGCGGCCTCGGCGATGAGCATCCCCGGCGCGGTCTCCGCGGTCAGCATGGGCGCGACCATGCTGGTCTGCTCTGCGGCGGCCCTGGCCGTTCTGGCCGGCCGCCGCGCGTCGCAGACGCCGGCCTAGTCGATCGTGCAGACCGTCGTGCCGGCGGTGATCGGGGCGCCGACCTCCAACGTCAGGCCGGACACCGTGCCTGATTTGTGCGCCGGAATCGGCTGCTCCATCTTCATGGCCTCGACCACGACGATCACGTCGCCCTCGGCCACCTCGTCACCGTCGGCGACCGCCACCTTCACCACTGTGCCCTGCATCGGGGCGACGAGTGCCGCCGCGCCGGCGTTTCCGGATGCCGCGGCGGTGCGCGTGCGCCTGCTCGGCCTGGGGGACTCCGGTGTGCGCGTACCCGAAAAAAGCGGAAGGGTCACCTCGAGGCGCTTGCCGCCGACCTCGACCACGACGGTCTCGCGTTCGTGCGGCTCGGCCGCCTCGGCCGGCCCCGCCTGGAACGGCTCGACGCCGCCCGCCCACTCCGTCTCGATCCAGCGCGTGTGCACCGTGAAATCGTCGGCGAAGGCGGGATCGCGCAGCACCGCGCGGTGGAAGGGCAGCACGGTCGCGATGCCCTCGATGACGGTCTCGTCGAGGGCACGCCGGGATCGTTCCAGCGCCTCCTGGCGGGTCGAGCCGGTAACAATGATCTTGGCGAGCATCGAGTCGAAGTTCCCGCCGATCACGCTGCCGGTCTCGACGCCGGAGTCCACCCGGACGCCGGGACCCTCGGGGAACCGCAAGGCGGTCACCGTGCCCGGGGCGGGCAGGAAGTTGCGGCCGGCATCCTCGCCGTTGATCCGGAACTCGATCGAGTGCCCGCGCGGCGCCGGGTCCTCGCTCAGCCGCAGCCTCTCCGAGGCAGCGATCCTGAACTGCTCCCGCACCAGGTCGATGCCCGACGTCTCCTCGCTCACCGGGTGCTCGACCTGCAGCCGCGTGTTGACCTCGAGGAACGAGATGGTGCCGTCCTGCCCGACCAGGTACTCGACCGTGCCCGCGCCGTAGTAACCGGCCTCGCGGCAGATCGCCTTCGCGCTCTCGTGGATCTGCGCGCGCTGGTCGTCGGTGAGGAACGGCGCCGGCGCCTCCTCGACCAGCTTCTGGTGCCGCCGCTGCAGCGAGCAGTCGCGGGTGCCGACGACCACCACGTTGCCGTGCATGTCCGCGATGACCTGCGCCTCGACGTGCCGCGGCCGGTCGAGATAGCGCTCGACGAAGCACTCGCCCCGCCCGAAAGCCGCCACCGCCTCGCGTGTCGCGGACTCGAACAGCGCCGGGATCTCCTCGATCGTGCGCGCCACCTTGAGCCCGCGGCCGCCACCGCCGAAGGCCGCCTTGATCGCCACCGGCAGCCCGTGCTCCTCGGCGAACGCCACGATCTCGCTCGCATCGGCCACCGGCTCGGCCGTGCCCGGGACCAGCGGCGCGCCGACTCGCTGGGCGATGTGCCGCGCGGTCACCTTGTCGCCCAGGTCGCGGATGGCCTGCGGAGAAGGGCCGATCCAGATCAACCCCGCATCGAGTACGGCCTGAGCGAAGTCGGCGTTCTCGGAGAGGAAGCCGTACCCGGGGTGGACGGCGTCGGCACCGCTGCGGCTCGCGACGTCGATCAGCTTCTCGATGCGCAGATAGGTGTCCGCGGCGGTCTCACCCCGCAGCGCGTACGCCTCGTCGGCGAGCCTGGCATGCGGCGCGTCGCGATCACTGTCGGCGTAGACGGCAACGCTGCCGAGCCCCGCGTCCCTGCAGGCGCGGACGACCCGGACCGCGATCTCACCACGGTTGGCGATCAAAACTTTGCGCACGATCTTCACATTAGCGGTGCGACCCGGGTTAAGGATCAGTCAAATTTGCCTATTACGCTGTACGGCATGTCGGCGACACGCATGATGATCCTCGGTCTGGTGCAGTGGATGCAGCCGGTGCACGGCTATGACGTGCGGCGCGAGCTCCTGAGCTGGAGCGCCGACAAGTGGGCCAACGTCCAGCCCGGCTCGATCTATCACGCCCTGCGCAAGCTCACCGACGAGGGACTGCTGCGCGAGGTGGCGACCGAGCAGGTGGGCGCTCGGCCGGCCCGCACGACGTACGAGATCACCCAGAAGGGCGCGGACGAGTTCCAGTCGCTGCTGCGTATCCAGTGGTGGAACCTGAGCAGTCCGGCGGACCCCTTCATGGCCGCCTTCTCCTTTCTGCCCGCCCTGCCGCGGGAGGAGGCCGCCGCCGCGCTGCGCACCCGCGCCACGCAACTGCGTGCCGGGAACGAGGTGTTGCAGGCGGCCGGCGCCGCCGACTGGGTGCAGAAGAAGCCGATCTTCGTCAGCTGGATGTGGGAGCGCACGGTGGAGATGGCCGAGGCGGAGATCCGGTGGTGTGAACGGACCGCGAAGCTGATCGAGGAGGGCACGCCGTACATGCCCGACGGCTTCGAACCGGGACGGCCGGGCACGACGCCGAGCGGCTGGATCGACCAATAATCAAGTTTGACTAATACAACTTGATCGGTCTACTCTCCTCGATGTCACGACGAGGGGGAAAGTCATGATCAAAACCGAAGGACTGCGGAAGTCCTTCACGTCCCGGCAGGGGCGGGAGAAGAAGGTGGTCGAGGCCGTGCGCGGCGTCGACCTCGAGGTCGCCGAGGGCGAGATCTTCGGTTTCCTCGGGCCGAACGGCGCCGGCAAGACCACCACGCTGCGGATGCTCGCCACCCTGATCGAGCCGGACGGCGGCACGGCCACCGTCGCGGGCGCCGACCTGTTGAAAGACCCGGGCGAGGTGCGGCGGCGCATCGGGTACGTCGCGCAGGGCGGCAGCACCTGGGACGAGTCGACGGCACGCGAGGAGCTCGTGCTGCAGTCCCGGCTCTACGGCGTCAGCAAGGCCGCCGCGATGTCGCGCGCCGAGAAGGTGCTGGAGGGCTTCCAGCTGTCCGAGTACGCCGACCGCAAGTGCAAGACGTATTCGGGCGGCCAGCGGCGCCGGGTCGACATCGCGCTCGGCATCATCCACGAGCCGAAGGTCGTCTTCCTCGACGAGCCGACCACCGGGCTCGACCCGCAGAGCCGCGCCCACATGTGGGACGAGATCCGCCGGCTGCGCAGCGAGGGGATGACGGTCTTCATCACCACGCACTACCTCGACGAGGCCGACGCGCTCTGCGATCGAATCTCCATCATGGACCACGGCGAGGTCGTGGCCTCGGGTTCGCCCGCTTCACTGAAGCGCGAGATCTCCGGTGACGTCGTCCACGTCGGAACCCCGTCCGTTGCCGCCGCCGCCGAGGTCCTCGACGCTTCCGGCTTCGTCAAGAAGCTGGAGACGCACGAGGACAGCGTGCGGCTCTACGTCGAGGACGGCGCCACCGCGATCCCGCTGATCCTGCGGGCGCTCGACGCCGCGTCGGTCGAGCTCGGCACCATCGAGCTGCACCGGCCCAGCCTCGACGACGTGTTCCTGACCAAGACCGGCCGATCGTTGCGGGAGAGCTGAGTCATGAAACTGATCCGCGACACCTCGCTGATCTTCCAGCGGCAGATGCTGCTCCTGCTGCGCAATCCGGTGTGGATCCTGGTCGGCGTCTTCCAGCCGGTGATGTATCTGCTGCTTTTCGCCCCGCTGCTCAAGCCGGCGCTGCAGGTGCGCACCAACGCGGAGGCGTACGAGATCTTCGTCCCCGGCCTGCTGGTGCTGCTCGCCATCTTCGGCGGGCTGTTTCAGGGCTTCGGGCTGATCGCCGAGCTGCGGGCCGGCGTGATCGAGCGCTCCCGCGTCACCCCGGTCAGCCGGCTCGCCCTGCTGCTCGGGCGCTCGTTGCGCGACACGGTCTCGCTGCTCGCCCAGGCGGTGATCATCACCCTGCTGGCGTTGGCCTTCGACCTGCGGGTGTTCATCGGGAACCTGCTGTTGGCGTACCTGATGCTCGCGCTCATATCCCTGATGACGTCGGCGGTGAGCTATGGCGTTGCACTGGCGGTGAAGAGCGAGGACGCGCTGGCGCCGCTGATGAACACGGTGGCGCAGCCGGTGCTGCTGCTCTCCGGCATCCTGCTGCCGCTCACGTACGCGCCGGGCTGGCTGCAGGGGGTGGCGAACTGGAACCCGTTCTCCTGGGCGGTCGACGGCACCAGGGCACTCTTCCGCGGTGACCTGGGCGCGCCGGACGTCTGGCAGGGACTGGTCATCATGGCCGCGCTGGCCGTGCTGGCGGTGGTGTGGTCGGCCCGGCTCTTCGCCCGGAGCGTGCGCTGACCTGCGCTACTTCTTGCGGGCCATGGTGATGCCGTCCCCGATCGGGACGATCACCAGCTCCACCCGCGGATCCCCGACGGCCGCGGCGTTGAAGTCGGCAACGCCGCGGTCGCGGTCGTTCTGCGGGTCGAGCACCCGGCCGCTCCACAGGACGTTGTCGACAAGCACAAGACCGCCTTTGCGTACGCGTGGCAGCAGCGCGTTCCAGTAGTTCGTGTAGTTCTCCTTGTCGGCGTCGATGAACACCAGATCGAGATGCTCGTCCTCGGGCAGGTCGCGGATGCTGTCGGCGGCCGGCCCGATGCGCAGCTCGATGCGATCGTCCACACCGGCCCGCGCCCAGTAGCGCCGGGCGATGTCGGTGAACTCGGTGGAGATGTCGTAGCAGTTCAGCCGCCCGTCCGCACCCAGACCGCGGGCGATCGCCAGGGCGGACAGCCCGGTGAAGGTGCCGATCTCGACGGCCCGTTTCGCACCGGTGACGGTGGCGAGCATCTTCAGGAACGCGGCCTGCTCCGGCGCGACCTGCATGCCGGCGGCCTCGGGGAGGTTCTGCCGGGTCTCAGCGATCAGATCGGCGATGATCGGGTCGGGCGGCGTGCTGTGGGCGAGGAGGTACTCGTGCAGCTCGGGAGTCAGATTGAGGGGTTTGTAGGTCATCGGTCTCAGTCCCGCCAGAGTTGGGTGATGGAGACGTTGAGCTCTTTGAGGA
>NZ_JBFAZH010000374.1:0-6470 GCF_040681735.1 Actinoplanes sp. NPDC051633
GGCTGGTCAACCCGCCGGCGACGCGCGTCGCCGAGCTCTACGCGGAGGGCGCACCGGAGGGCGACTGATCGTCGAGGAACCGCTCGACCGCGTCGGTGACGCGGCCGAGGACCGCGGCGGAGGCGGACAGCGGGCCGGGCACCATCATGCCGTGGTCGGCGCCCTCGATCTCCAGCACGTGCGGGGTCAGCCGCCGGGCGAGGTCGCCGTCCCAGGCGTGCGGGTCGTTCGTGCCGCCGATCAGCAGGAACGGCGCGGTCGCCGCCTCGAGCCCGGCGACCGCCTCGGGTGCGTGCAGCAGCGGGGTGTACCAGACCGCGACCAGCCCGCGCCGGGCGACCTGGGCGGCGGCGTATGTGCCGAAGGACTTGCCGATCACGATCGGGGCGCCGCCGACGGCGTCCAGTTCGGTGGCCGCCACGGCGTCGACGAAGGCGTGGAAGTCGGTCTCCGCCAGGGTTTTCCGGTCGGCCGGCATCGGCCAGGTCACCCGGTGGACCTCGGCGCCGCGGACCTCGAGCGCCAGGCCGGCGTAGTGCAGCAGCGGGTGGTTCGGGCCGTAGTTGCCGCCGGGGAAGACGACCCCCTTCACTGGCGGTACTCCGATCACTGGCGGTACTCGGCCAGGAAGCGGGCCAGCCGGTCGGTGGCGTCGTCGAGGACGTCGACCGGGGCCAGGAAGACCATCCGCAGGTGGTCGGTGGTCGGCAGGTTGAAGCCGGAGCCGTGCGACAGCAGCAGCAACTGGTGCTCCAGCAGGTCCACGATCATCCGCTGGTCGTCGCTGATCTTGTACTTCTCCGGGTCGAGCCGGGCGAACAGATACAGCGCGCCGCGTGGCTTGACGCAGTCGACGCCGGGGATCGAGGTGAGCTTGCGCCAGGCGTGGTCGCGCTGCTCGTACAGGCGGCCGCCGGGTTTGATCAGTTCCTTGATGCTCTGGTAACCGCCCAGCGCGGTCTGCACCGCGTGCTGCGCCGGCACGTTGGGGCACAGCCGCATGTTGGCCAGCAGCTGCAGACCCTCGAGGTACTCCTCGGCGTGCGAGCGCGGGCCGGAGACGGCCAGCCAGCCGGAGCGGAAGCCGGCCGCGCGGTACGTCTTGGACAGCCCGCTGAGCGTGAGCACCAGTAGGTCGGGGGCGAGCGCGGCGGCGCACTCGTGCTGCGCGTCGTCAAACAGGATCTTGTCGTAGATCTCGTCGGTCAGCACCAGCAGGTCGTGCCGGCGGGCCAGGTCGAGCATGCCCAGCAGGGTCTCGCGGGAGTAGACGGCGCCGGTCGGGTTGTTCGGGTTGATGATCACCAGCGCGCGGGTGCTCGGCGTGATCTGCGCGGCCAGGTGCTCCAGGTCGGGCGCCCAGCCCTCCGCCTCGTCGCAGCGGTAGTGCACCGGCTTGCCGCCGCACAGCGTCACCGCGCCGGTCCACAACGGATAGTCGGGGCTCGGGATCAGCACCTCGTCGCCGGTGTTCAGCAGCGCCTGCAGGCACATCACGATCAGCTCGGAGACGCCGTTGCCGAGGAAGACGTCGTCGGGCTGCACGTCGCGCACGCCCAGCGTCTGGTAATACTGCGCGACCGCCACCCGGGCCGAGTAGATGCCCCGGGCGTCGCTGTAGCCCTGTGCGGCGGCCAGGTTGTGCACGACGTCGGCCATGATCGGCTCGGGGGTGTTCAGCCCCCACGGCTCGGGGTTGCCCAGGTTCAGCTTGAGCAGCCGGTGACCGGCCGCCTCGAGCTCCTGGGCACGGCGCAGCACGGGGCCGCGGATGTCGTACCGGACGTTCTTGAGCCTGTCGGCCTGACCCACCATGGCTCCCACCCTAAAGCGCCGCACCGCCGCTCCCAAACGGGATATATTCGCCCTTATGTTGCGGATCTTCACGATCGCGATCGCGGTGCTCGCCGCGGTCGTGGCGGTGACCGCCGTGGCCATCGTCGTGGTCCGGGTGGTCCGCCAGATCCGCCGGCGCCGGCAGTCCGCGCTCGCCGCGGGCCCGCGCCGCGAGCTGCTCGCCTTCGTCGCGGACAACGGTGAGGACGGCAGCCAAGACCTGGTCGCGATCCCGGACGACGCATGGAAGGCGACCGAGCCGGGGGCGCTGGGCCTGCTCGGCAAGCTGCGCGGCGACGCCCACCGGGCGCTGGTGTCGGTGTTCCTGCGTCGCGGCACCGCTCGCCGGGCGCTCTACGATCTGCGCTCGCGCAGCCGGGTGCGCCGGGCCCGCGCCGCGCAGATCCTCGGCGACCTCGAGCTCCGGCAGGCCGTGCCCGAGCTGTGCCGGCTGCTCACCGACCGGCACGCCGAAGTACGCGTGGTCGCGGTCCGCGCCCTCGGCCGGATCGGCGACCCCGCCGCCGCCTGGCGGATCATCGCCGGCCTCGACCAGTCCCACCCGGTGCCGTCGCTGCTGGCCACGCACACCCTGGTGCAGCTCGGGCCCGAGGCCGAGGTCACCCTCTCCGCGGCGCTGGATCACCCCGAGGCGCGGGTGCGCGCCGTCTGCCTGGAAGCCCTCGGCCTGCTCGGCGCCACCGGCTCGGTGCAGCGCGTCGCCCGCGTCCTGCGCGAGGACTCGGTGCTCGACGTCCGCGTCGCGGCCGCCACCACCCTGGGCCGGCTCGGCACCCGCTCGGCGCTGGAGCCCTTGACCCTGGCGCTGACCCCGGCCCGGCCGACTCTGTTGCGGGCCGCCGCCGCCCGCGCGCTCGGCGACCTCGGCTCGCCGTCCGCCGTGGACGAGCTGGCGACGCTGCTGCGCGACCCCGAGTATCGGGTCGCCCACGAGGCCGCGCACGCGCTGCGCCGGCTCGGGCCGCCCGGGCTGCGCGCGCTGCGGACGGTGCTGGACACCGAGCGGGAGGACCTGCGGGCATCCGGTGCCGGCGCGCACGCCGCGCCGTCGGCCGCCGCCGCACACGCCGAGGAGGCGCTGGCGATCGCCGAGATCAACGAACCGTCGCTGGTGCCCGCATGACGCCGGAGCTCGTCCGGGAGGTCATGTACGCCGCCGACTGGGCGATCTTCGCCTACTTCGTCGCGCTCAACAGCAGCTATCTGGTGCTCATCTGCCTGGCCGGGCTCGAGTTCGTGCGCCATCTGCGGCGACAGGATTTCAGTGGCGCCGACGACATGTTCCGGTCGCCGCTCACGCTGCCGGTCTCGCTGATCGTGCCGGCGTTCAACGAGGGCGCGGGGATCGTGGCGGCCGTGCAGGCGATGACCTCGCTGCGCTATCCGCGATACGAGGTGCTGGTCGTCGACGACGGGTCCACCGACGACACGTTCGAGCTGCTGCGGGCCCACTTCGACCTGGTCGAGGTGCCGCGGGTGGTGCCGTCCGAGGTGCCGTACCGCAGCCAGGTCCTCTCCGTGCACGTGGCCCGCGCCAACCCGGAGACGCTGACCGTCGTCCGCAAGACCAACGGCGGCAAGTCGGACGCGCTCAACGTCGGCATCAACCTGGCCAAGCACCCGCTGGTCTGCATGGTCGACGCGGATTCGGTGCTCGACCCGGACGCGCTGCTGTCGGTGGCCAAGCCGTTCGGCGACGACCCGCTGCGGGTGGCGGCGTGCGGCGGGGTGGTGCGCATCGCCAACGGCTGCAAGGTCGTCGGCGGCCGGGTGGTGGACGTGCGGATGCCGCGGAGCTGGCTGGTCCGGGTGCAGGTCGTGGAGTATCTGCGGGCGTTCCTGATGGGCCGTGCCGGGTGGTCGCGGCTCGGCGGGCTGGTGGTCATCTCGGGCGCGTTCGGCATCTTCCGGCGCGACCTGGTCATCGCGATCGGCGGGATGGCGCACGACACCGTCGGCGAGGACGCCGAGCTGGTCGTCCGGTTGCACCACTACCTGCGCGAGCGCGGCGAGGACTACCGGGTGATCTTCGTGGCCGAGCCCGTCAGCTGGAGCGAGGCGCCCGGCCGGCTGCGGGTGCTGGGCCGGCAGCGCCGCCGCTGGCACCGGGGCATCGCGGAGATCCTCAGCAAGCACCGCCGGATGATCGGCAACCCGCGGTACGGCCGGATCGGGCTGATCGCGCTGCCGTACTACGTGGTCTTCGAGCTGCTCGCGCCGTTCATCGAGCTGGCCGCGCTGGTGCTGGTGCCGCTCGGCCTGTGGGCGGACGCCATCAACCTCGGTTTCGCGTGGCGCTTCGCGCTGGTCGCCTACGGCTACGGCCTGCTGATCAGCATGATCTCGCTGTTCATCGAGGAGGTCTCGTTCCATCGCTATCCACGGTGGACGGACCTGACCCGCGGCGTGCTGGCCGCGGTCGTGGAGAACTTCGGGTACCGCCAGGTGCTGGCGCTGTGGCAGGTGGCCGGCGCGGCGGGCGCCTGGCGGGGCCGGCCGGCGGTCTGGGGCAGCATGCACCGCCAGGGCTTCGACACCGAGCCCGAGCTCCGGGAGGTCGGCCTTCAGGAGGTCGGCGCGGGCTCGCTGCGCGGGTGACGCAGCCCCGGATGCCCCTCGGGCAGGCTCCGGCGGATCACCCACCAGCTGACGGCGACGCAGGCGGCGACCAGCGGCCAGGTCAGCGCGATCTGGGCCACGCCCAGCGCGACCACCTGCCCCGCGGCGTACAGCGGCAGGAACACCGCCAGCCGCACGAGATACTGAGCGACCCAGACCCAACTGCCTTTCGCGTACGCGCTGAGCAGCGCCGGATCACGCCGCCACCGGGTCCTCTGCCCGAGCACGCCGCCGACCACGATCCCGAGCAGCGGCCACCGCACCGCGATGCTGACCACCCACGCCAGCGCGCTGGCGCCGTTGCTGAGCAGGCGGATCAGGAAGAAGTCCTCGGCGTGCCCGGTCCGCAACGCCACGAGCGCCGCCAGCGCGACGCCGAGCAGCCCCGCGAGCACCGCTGCGGGCCGGTCACCGCGGCGCAGCCGCCAGCCCGCGACGCCCAGCGCCACGACCAGGGCAACCGCCGATCCCCAGGCGATCGACTGCCCGGCGGCCAGCCAGCCGGCCAGGAAACCAGCCACCGGCGCGGTCGCGTCCAATGCCGCACGCCGGCCGCCCAGCAGATCCGACAGCGACTCCTCGGCCACGCCCGCCCCCTTAGTGTTAGGCAAGCCTAATACCTACAGATTGTTCAACAACTCTTGCCGAATCGTTGAACAATCCCTACCTTCAAGGGATCGACGGGCATCACCGAGATGATCAGGAGCACACCATGCACCCTGAGTCCTCCGTACCCACCGCCAACGTACCCACCGCCAACCCGCCCTCCACCGCGAAGGCGCGGCGGACCGCCCTCGCCGGAGCCATCTTCCTGATGGCGACCAGCGCCATCGGCCCCGGCTTCATCACCCAGACGACCAGCTTCACGGTCGCGCTCGGCGCGGCCTTCGCCTTCGGCATCCTGATGTCCGTGCTGGTCGACTTCGTCGTCCAGATGAACATCTGGCGGATCATCTCGGTCAGCGGCAAGCGGGCGCACGAGGTCGCGAACGCGGTCGTGCCCGGCGCCGGCTATCTGCTCGCCACCCTGGTCATCCTCGGCGGCCTGGTCTTCAACATCGGCAACGTGGCGGGCACCGGCCTGGGCCTCAACGCGGCGCTCGGCCTGGACCCGAAGATCGGCGGCGCGATCAGTGCTCTGATCGCGATCTCGCTGTTCGTCGTCAAGCGCGCCGGGCTCGCGATGGACCGGGCGCTGATCTTCCTCGGCATCCTGATGATCGTGCTCACCGTCTACGTCGCGATCGTCTCCGGACCGCCGGTCGGCGAGGCGCTCAAGCAGACCGTCTGGCCGGACACCGTGGACCTGGCCGCGATCACCACGATCATCGGCGGCACGGTCGGCGGGTACATCACCTACTCCGGCGCGCACCGGCTGCTGGACAGCGGCACCACCGGGCCGGAGCACATCCGGGAGGTCACCCGCGGGGCGCTCACCGGCATCGCGGTCACCGGGATCATGCGGTTCGTGCTGTTCCTGGCCATCCTCGGCGTCGTGGCCGGCGGCGTCGCCCTCAACACCAAGGGCAACGCGACGGCGCAGGCGTTCGAGTCGGCGGCCGGGCAGTTCGGGCTGCGGGCCTTCGGGATCGTGCTGTGGGCGGCGGCGATCACCTCGGTCATCGGGGCGGCGTACACGTCCGTGTCGTTCTTCGACGCCTACTCGCGGCGCTTCTCCGAGACCCGTACCCGGAACTGGGCGACCGTGGGCTTCATCGTGGTCGCCACGGGCATCTTCCTGTTCATCGGGACCGCACCGGCCGCCCTGCTGGTCTTCGCCGGTGGGTTCAACGGGCTGATCCTGCCGATCGGGTTCACCATCTTGCTGTACGCGGCGTGGCGGCGCCGGGAGCTGCTGAACGGGTACCGCTATCCGGTGTGGCTGCTCGTGCTGGGCGTGCTGGTGGCGGCGGTGACCTGGTACATGGGAGTGGTGTCCGCCCGCGCGATCTTCGAATACCTGGCGGGCTGAGCCGTGACGACGGAGGTGATCG
>NZ_JBFAZH010000375.1:0-6467 GCF_040681735.1 Actinoplanes sp. NPDC051633
ACGCCGGCGAGGCCGTCAAACGGTGGCAGGCCATGCGCGGGCGGTCCGGCGTACTGCACACCGGCCACCACCTCACCGACCTCGTCACCGAGCGGCAGGGAGAGGCCGATGACGTTGCCGGGGTCTCCCTCGATGCGCTCGACGAAGGCGCCACCGCGCCCGTCGATGGTGAACGCCCCGGCGACGTTGAGTGGTTCCTCGGTCGCCACGTAGGCCTCGATCTCGGCGTCGGTCAGATCGGCGAAGTGCACGACGGTGGTGCCGACGTCCTCGGCCTGCCGCCCGGTGACGAGGTCGGTGAGGTGGTGGCCGGTGTGCAGTACGCCGGACCGCCCGCGCATGGCCTGCCACCGTTTGACGGCCTCGCCGGCGTCGAGGGGCTTGCCGAGGATCTCCCCGTCGAAGGCCAGCACGGAATCACATCCGAGCACCAGAACCCCGGGATCGGCCTGCATGCGAGCGGCAACGGTGCGCGCTTTCATGCGCGCAAGGGCAAGACTGAGCGTGTACGCGTCCTCGGCCTCCACGACGGACTCGTCCACCCCGCTGACCAGCACATCGGCATCAATGCCGGCGGCCTTGAGAAGGGTGCGGCGGGCCGGGCTGGCGGAGGCGAGCACCAGACGGTACGAGATGTCGGTCAGCACAAGGATTCACGCTACAAGGCAGGCGCGGGCAGGGAGGTCCACTGAAGCTTGTGTCCGCCCGTTAAGTACGTCGCCGTCTCAGCAGAAGGAAGGCGACAAGCGCGCCGAGCACGACAACCCCACCGCCGACGCCGGCCACAACGGCGCCGGTGTTGGACTTGGATTCAGGTGCGGGTCCGGCGCCACTGGTGGGCCCGCCAGGCGCGGAGTCGGCGGTGGGCGAGGCAGAAGCCGAGGCGGAGGCGCTGCCGCCGCCGGGCGCGGGAGCGGTAAGCGCCTTGACGATGTTGACCACCCCGAACCCACATTCGTCATCCCGCCCAGGCGGCCCAATATCAGTAGCGGTAGAAGTAAGCCGCTCAATCACCTGAGGTGCCGTCAGCTGAGGAAACCTTGCCCGAACGAGCGCCGCAGCTCCCGAGACAATGGCTGTCGAGTCGGAGGTGCCTCGCCCGATACGATATTTGCCACCAAGGCCAGTACTTTCCATCTCATCGCCAGGAGCGCACAACTGCACTTGATCGCCGGGAACGGAAAAACTTGCATATTTTCCCGACTGATCCACCGCTCCCACGGCGAGGACTCCCGAGATGGCTGCGGGGTAGCCCATGCTCAAGTATTTCGGGCGGTTTCCGGTGCCAGCGACAACGACCGCATCATTGGCTGCCGCCGTTTCTATCGCTTCTTCCAGCGAACTTGTTGGGGCGGTGGCCTGCGAAACATTGATTACCTTGGCGGCATGCGCTGCTGCCCATGTGATGCCGGCGGCAGTAGTGGTGCCGTCGCCGAGGTCGTCTGTCGTTTGGTCTTTAACCGGAAGGACCTTTGACTCTGGAGCAATCCCCAGCACGCCGGCGCTACCCCTGCCGTGACCAGCGATCAGACCGGCCATTCCGGTTCCGTGACCATGATCATCCTGTTGGCCTGTGCCCGATCGGCCTGGCATCACATTGATGCCAGGTAGAAGGTTCCGGCGCAAATCGGGGTGCGGGTCGACTCCGGTGTCGACGACCGCGACAATGACACCTTTTCCTTTGGTGATCGTGTGGGCTCTCTGGACATCCAGGAATTTGAGATGCCACTGCTTGTCTCGCACCCGGTCGGCCAAAGCAGACGAAGGCGTTGAGATAACAATCGTGGCAATGAGTACAACGCTTGCCAAAAGGAGTCGAACCACTGAGCGCACTAGGAGAGACCGATCGCCGGGCCGGGATCGATCTTGGGATCCTCGGGCGGCAGAAGCACAGGGTCTACGCCCTTGTCGGTCACCCAAGGGTTGTCGGGGTCCCACTTCCTTGATGTCGAAGATTCGTCGCTGGACCGTGGGGTTTGGCCGGGCATCATGCCGAATGGCTGCGACGTAGGACGCCCACCGGTCACCCCACCGTGACCTGCGCCTGCCCCCGTGCGGCCGGCAACGGGTTGGTTCGGGCCGATGACACCGCCAACGGGATTCACGTTCCCAGGCATCCGGCCTGTGGCCGGTTGCGCGACTCCACTGCCAGGCCTCGCTCCAATCACCCCGCCACTCGGCAGGGCGCGCGGTCCGGCCGCCGGGGCGCCAGGCTTGCTGGAACCAGGCGCAAGGGGCGTCCGGCCAGGCGTAAGTCCGGGCTTGATTGGGGCAACGGGCGCAATAGGCGTAATCGCCGTAGATGAGGGACCGCCAACGATCGGCGGGTTGATAGGTGAGGCTGCAGGAGGCGCTACAACCGGCGGTTGAGTGCCACCCAAAACCAAGCCGGGCAGCCGTCCCTGGGCTGGCGCATGCGACGCCGATGGAGGTTGAGCTACGCCAGCATGGTGAGAGGACGTGGCACCGACCGACGAGTGTGCACCCGAACTTGGATCGATGGGCGTTACTGGCGGGATAGTCGGCGGCACATAGACGGGACCGCCGTCATCCGCCCGACTGTCGTCGACGACCTCTGTGTCGTAGGGCTTCGGCTTGCGAAGCTGAGTGCGGGCGGTTGTCAGCTCCGCGCTCAAGCCGCTCATCAGGCTTACCGCCTTGGCCTTCAACTCGGCCTGACGGCCGGCCGCCACCGGGTTCTGGACCGGGGGCGCTATGGCGTCCTCGCCCACCGGCGGAGGCGACGCCAGCTCCTGCTGGTAGACGACAAGCTTCTGCTCGTTGGCCAGATACTCATTGACCAGCGGCTCGAGCTCGCGCCGCGCTGAACTCAGCGCCAGCGTTGCGCCGCTGAAGGCGTCGTGGTTCGCGACCGCCGCGTCGTATGTCTGCTGCAGATGGTCGATGAGCTGGTCCAGGCGCGCGGCGTAGGCCGCAGCGGCCTCGCTCTTCTCCGGCGGCCACGCCGCCGCCAGGTTGTCGCGGTAGCTCTTGACCGCCGACATGTGCTGGAGCGTCAGTTCATAGGACTTGCGCCAGCCCGTCAGCAACTCCCAATGCGGCGTCGTGTCCTGGTTGCCAACCGTCAGCCACATGTCGTACATCGACATGCCGTTCCAATTGGTCCCGGCGTAGCCGTTGCCCGATCCGGCATCAAGCATCGTGAGAACCCTCCGGAGACTCTGCCGCATCGAACGCCTTCTGCACGTCTGTCACCCGGGCGCGGGAGAACGCGTCGGAGCCTTCATATTCCTTGCTGAGCTGCTGCGCCGCAGTCGCGAATCGGTTGGTGCCGTTGGCGAAGTTGTAGACGTTGGTCTGCGTGGTGTCCTGCGCGGCCTGATGGTCCGTCATGAAGGCCACCAGCTCAGGGAACGTCCCTGCCGGGTCGGGCAGCCTCGTGAGCATCGCGTCCGTGACGCTGGAGAGGTGCGGGACGTAGTTCTTCTCCAGGTCGGAGCGCAGACGCTTGGCGAACTCCTCCATGGCCTGGAGGTCGGCCTCGATGTTGCCGAAGTTTGTGTAGCCGTAATCGCGCAACCACGACGGTCCCTGGTCTTCCGGCGCCAGCATCCGGCCCGCCCCCTCCCTCGGAGATCAACATCTCTCGATGCGTCCCAATCCATCGTGAGGGTAGTCGGTGACAGCGAGTCCGATCGACCCCCTCAGCGCGCCCTGTGGATAACCCCGGGCAGGCCGGCTGAGCGCCAGGAGCGGGGGTGGAACGCGGGGTGGGCCGTGCGGGCCCAGAGCGAGCCGGCCGGATGTGAATCGGCGTACACGGATCCGCGACGCGCCCGGGATGCGACCACCGTGACCAGTGCCGCCAGCTCTTCTGCGGTCGGCGTTCCGCGAACTATCCTGACCAGCGGCTCCTCATCCATCGACCGAGCCTATGACAATGCCCTGTTGATCACCGTGACACGCGTCCCACACTCGGTTGATCAATTAGCTGTGCCTCGACATGACCGGGTATTTTCCTCCTGATGTCTACTTCCCCCCCGCTTGTTGTCGCTGACCGTTACCGGCTCGTCGCGCCGCTCGGTCAGGGCGGGATGGGTCGTGTCTGGCGGGCGACCGATGTCGTGCTGCACCGCGATGTCGCCATCAAAGAGCTGGTGCCGCCGCCCGGTCTCACGCACGACGAGCGGCAGGAGATGCGGGAGAGGTCGCTGCGCGAGGCGCGCGCGATCGCCCGGCTCAACAACATCAACGTGGTTCGCGTTTTCGACGTCCTGCGCACGGACGCCGACCCGTGGATCGTGATGGAGTACGTGCCGTCGAAATCGTTGCAGGACCACCTGGCCAACGACGGGCCGTTCCCGGCGGTGCGGGCCGCCGAGATCGGGCTCGGCGTGCTCAACGCCTTGCGCGCCGCCCACCGCAACGGCGTGGTGCACCGCGACGTCAAGCCCGGCAACGTGTTGATCGGCGACGACGGCCGGGTTGTGCTCACCGACTTCGGCCTGGCCACGCTGCCGGGGAACCCCGATGTGACGCGCACCGGCCTGGTGCTCGGCTCGCCGGCCTACATCGCGCCCGAGCGCGCGCGCGACGGCACCGCCGGTCCCAGCGCGGACCTCTGGTCGCTGGGCGCCACGCTCTACGCGGCGGTCGAGGGGCAGTCGCCGTTCGCGCGCCCGTCCGCGATCGCGACCCTGGCAGCGCTGGCCACCGAGAACCCTCCGCCGGCGCGCAACGCCGGCCCGCTCAAGCCGGTGCTCAACGGCCTGCTGCGCAAGGATCCGGCGCATCGGATCAACGCCGACGAGGCCGAGCGCCTGCTGCTGCGCGCCACCGGCCGCCGGTCGCGCCTGACCTTCCCGATGAGCCCGACCATGCGTCGTCCGGGTGTCGGCCGGGAGCGTCACGCGCCGGCGACCCCGCCGGTCGTTCCGGGTGCGGGCGGTTCCACGCCGGTCGTGCCCGGCCCGCGTCCGCCGGTCTCGCGTCCGCCGGGCCCGCCGGCCGAGACGCCGGGTGGTCGCCCGGTCTTCGCGCCGGGCAAGGCCTCGGTCGGCCGCCCCGCGCCGATGGATCAAACCAAGATCGAAAATCCGAGGGGTACGCGCTCCGGAGCGAAGCCGGAGACGACGGGGCGGGACGGCTCAGCGGCAGCACAGGGTCCGGCTTCGCCGAATGCGAACGGCGCGTTGGCACACGGCACGCGTGGCGCCTACGGTGCGATCCCGGCCCCCGAGTCGGCACCGCCGCAGGGCCGCGCCACCGCCCCGGCGACCGACCAGCAAGCCCCAGCGAGCGACCAGCAGAAGGACAAGAGCCCGGCCCCGCCCGGGATCTCCGCCCTCGCCGGAGGCCCAGCCGCCGGTGGCAGCACAGCTCCGGCGGAGTCGCCGGCCGACGCCGAGCGCCGCCTGGCCGCCGCCGCGGACGCCTACCTGGCCGCGGAGGACGCCCGCCGCACCACGGTCATCAAGCGCCCCGGCGCCAAGCCCCCGGCGAGGCCGGCCACCCCGCTCGACCAGACGACGAAGATCCCGCCCGCGTCCGGCCCGGCCCCGAACACCGACGCCGAGACGCGGCTGCAGCCGGCGGTCGACGCCGACGGCCGCCCGAAGCGGCAGCCCGCGGCCGCGGCCGATGCAAAGACGAAGGTGCAGCCGGCAGTCGACGCTGACGGCCGGACGAAGCTGCAGCCGACGGTCGACGCCGATGGCCGGACGAAGCTGCAGCCGACGGTCGACGCCGATGGGCAGACGAAGCAGGAGCCCGCGATCGGCGCGGACGCCCAGACGAAGCTCCAGCCGGCGGTCGACGCCGATGGGCAGGCGAAGCAGCAGCCCGCGGTCGACGCCGACGGCGCGGCGAAGCTGCAGGCCGACGCAAAGACGAAGCTGCAGCCGACGAGCGACGCCGATGGCCAGATCAAGCAGCAGCCCGCGGCCGACGCCGACGGTGCGGCGAAGGTGCAGCCCGCGGTCGAACCCGGCGGTGAGACGAAGCCCGGGGCAGCGCCGGTCGAGGTCGACGGCGCTACGAAGCCACAGCCCGCGGATGAGCCGGCGTCGGAGACCGAGTCGCAGCCCGACGCCGGAACCGATGAGGCGCGGTCAGCGACGGCGCAGACCGCCACCAGCCCGGCCGAGACCGACCCGGAGACGAAACCCGAGCCGGCCGACGCCGCCGAGCCCAACCTCGCGGCGGCCGACGCGAAGCAGACCGTCGACCCGTCACCCCAGCCGAGCGACACGCCCGACCAGGGGGCGGCGTCCGGTGGCCCGATCGCCGACGACGCCGAGAGCAGCGCCGCGGCATCGACGCTTCCGGCGAAGTCCGCGAACAAGCCGGCCGTCGGCGCCCGCGCCGGGAGCAAGCGCAAGAAGGGCCGGGCCCGCACCAACCCCACCAAGGCGACACCGCCCAAGCCACCGGAAACGGCCGCAGCAGCCACACCGGCAGCAGAAGAAGCCGCCCCAACGCCGGCGGCGGAAGCCGCCCCAACGCCG
>NZ_JBFAZH010000376.1:0-6457 GCF_040681735.1 Actinoplanes sp. NPDC051633
GGTAGCGCACGCGCGTATCCGAGGGCTTCTTCGGCGGCTGGGCTACCACTTTGGGTGCGGCCCGGGACATAACGGCCGGAGTGGTAGCGCACGCACGTGTTCGAGGGGTTCTCGAGTGGCTGTGCTACCAGTTTGGGTGCGGCCCGGGACAAAGCGGCCGTAGTGGTAGCGCACCCACGTGTTCGAGGGCTTCTTGCGTGGCTGGGCTACCAGTTTGGGTGCGGCTCGCGGACGAACGGGCGGACTGGTAGCGCACGCACCTAGCTGGCGGCTGTGGTGCGGTCCGGCCGGGTGTTGGACAGGTGGGTGACCACCGACTGGCCGGCGTGTGTGGCACGCCGGCTTTCGAGTGCTCGTATCCCTCTTATTTTCGATCTGAGCCCGCTCAGGCCCTGCCTACCCCTCAGGGACCCTCGTGGGCTGTTCGGGCCTCTGCGGGGCTCTCAAACGGCTTGACGTCAGCGCTGGTAGCCGTTGGCGCTGTTGCGGTAGTCGTCGGCCGGCTGGCCGTCACGGCTGAAGTCCCAGCCGCCCGCCGCCTCGCGGCCCGGGCGGCCGCCGATGGCGTAACCGCCGATCTCCTGGCCTCGCCGCCAACCCCGGAAGTAGCCCGTCGTGTGCGCGGCGATGCTGGCCGCGTCGCGGACGATTCGCAGGGGGTGTTCGTCGCGCAGCGGTGAGCCGGGCACCAGGTTCGCCTGCGGGACCCGCTTGGGCAGGCCCGCCGACGTCTGGGCCGCCACCTCGGGCGTCGCGGCCTTCTCCGCGGCGCGCCAGCCCGTGTCGTTGGGGTTGGTCCAGTCGAGGTCGGCCGACTCGCTCTGGCCGGTGAACCACGCCGAGCGGGCGGCCGCGAAGATCAGCAGGTCGCCGTCGCCCTCGTCGGGGACCGGCGGCTGCGTGCTGCGGTCCAGAGCGGTCAGCGTGGTGCGCCGGGTGGGGGCGCCGCGGGGGTTGCCGTTGGCGCGCGGGGGTGGCGGCGTGTCCACCAGGCGCAGCGGCGGCGGCTCGGTCACGGCGGTGACGTCGGCCGCGATGTTCTCCAGGCCGCTCAGCGACTCGACCAGGCGCAGGGCCGGCGGCTCCGTGGGCATGTCCTGCCACGGCGGGCGCACCCGGCCGCCGTCGCCGGGCAGCGCGCCGGGCAGAGAGCTGGTCTGAGCGGCGGGCGGCGGCGCGGCGGGCTCGTCGCTCGAGTTGAGCAGCGGCCAGTTGGCGCGCGAACCGGGCGGCGGCGCTCCCTCGGCCGGACGCGACGCGGGCATCGGCAGCGAATAGTCGGTCACGCCGTTCGCCGGCCTGGTGCTCGGGCGCGGCGGGATCACCGAGCGCTGCCGCTCGGCGCGAGCCTTGCTCATCGCGGCGTCGGTCAGCGTCGGGCGGAACTCGCGGCCGGACTCGGCCGGCGACACCGGCCGGGCACCGGGCACGATCGGCGTCATCCCCGGCGGCGGCGGTGGCACCGAGACCGGGCGGTTGCCCGGGGTGGTGGCGCCGGGCGTGGTGCGGGTGCGCGTGGGCAGGCCCGCGGCGGCGGCCGGCGCCAGCGGCGACGGGCTCGACGGGTGCGGCGCCAGCGGCCGCGGAGCCATCGGCGGCGGTGCGATCGGATCGGGCGCGACCGGCGGTGCGGTCATCGGGCGCGGGGTGACCGGCGTGTTGCCGGCGGCCGGCTCCGGGCGGCCGCGGCGGCCGATGCGGGTGCCGGTCTCGCTCGGGCGGGTCGGCAGCGCGGCGGCGGACAAGGCGGCGGGATCGACGGTGGGATCGGCGGTGGGATCGGCGGCGCGGCGCGAGCCGGCGGCGCGGCGGCCGGTGGAGGAGGGGGCGGTGACGCGCGCGGCGAGCGTGCCGATCAGCGCCTCGCAGGCGTTGTCGGAGCAGCGGACCGCGCCGATCGCCTGGCGCACCGTGTCGGCCGCGGAGGACGCCAGCGACTTGTTGACCCCGCCGCGGCGGGGAGACTCACTGATCGCCACGACCAGAGCGGTCACGGCGGCGGTCACCTGGTCCTCGGTGCCGGCGCCGGCGCGGGTCAGCTCGGCGACCACCTCGACGGCGATCTGCTCGGAGTCGCTGCCGCGGCCGGTCAGCCGGCCGGGCTCGGGCAGCGCGTCGAGCACCGCCATGGCCAGCGGGTGCGCCGGGTCGGCGAACGCGCGCAGCGCCGCCGGGTAGAGCTCACGCAACACCTCGCGCAGCGCGGTCGCGGAGGCGCACCGGCCGTCGAGCATCGCGACGTGCGCGGCCAGTATCGGCTTGTAGCTGATCAGCTCACGGGGCACCGGGACGGTGGCGGCGGCGATCGCGCCGGCCTGCAGTGCCCGGGAGAGGCCCACGGCCCGGCGCGCGGCGGGCGGCGCCTGCATCTCCTCCACGGAGGAGTCGTCGGCGAAGCGCTCGGCGAAGTCGTCCGTGGTGTCGTCGTCGGTCACCACCAGCGGGCGGCCCGCGGCGGTGAGCAGAGAGGTGACCATGTGATCGTCGCTGTCCGCGGCCACTGCGACCTCGCCGAAGCCGGACGTACGCTCCACGAGCAGCGTCCCCAGCCGGGCATAGCCCGTCGGGTCGTCGCTGATCTCGTCGACCACGAGCAGCCGCCCCGCGTCGTCCACCACGGCGATGGTCAGTTGCGCGGACGCACCCGCACGCACCGATTCATCAGCCGACGCCAGACCGCAGTACACGCGCACGAGCGCCACGGCGTCGTCCTCCTCCCGGTGAGGATTGTTCGCGACCTACTTTGAGCCACGCGGCCGCCTGAATGCTGCGCAAAGAACTCCACCGTCGCGAACAATGCTCATCGCTGCTGTCGTGTGCCAATCACCGATGGTCCCTGGTGAGGGGTCAGTCGCGCCAGTCCACAGCGGCAGAGATCTTGCCGATGATCGAGCGCCATCCGAGACTTGCCTGTTGTGCCCCGATTTTCTTCAATCGGCGCCGTCCGAAATAACCGCCCATACCGCCGCTCTCGGCCTTACGAAGTGACTCGTCGAGGTCGTCAAGGGGCGATCCGGGCGCCAACGCCAGGATCACCGGCTTGATCCGGAGAGCGTGACCCAGATCACGGGCGACCTCGCCGGCCGCGATCAGCAGCGGCAGATCCCACGTGTCGTGACCGCCACGGAGGTTCTCGACGACGAGGTCGAGCTCGTACCGGTCCTCCGGCAGCGGGTCGATGTCCGACGACTGTACCCGGTCGGCCACCGTGCTCCAGCTGTCCAATTGGGCCATATCGTGCGGTGCACCCGATCGAATGAAGGAGACCAGCGATTCGGGGCTCTTGAAGCTGAGCAGCCGGCCGCGGTGGCTGAGGAAGACGGGCACCTCCTCTTCCTCCGCCCGGGCCTCTTCGTCGTCCTTGAAGTCCTCGGGGTCCGGCTCGTCGGAGTCCTTGACCTCGGACTTCTTCTTGTCGGGGTCCTCGTCCTCGGCCAGGAGCGCGTTGAACTCCTCGTCGACGATGACCTCTTCCTCTTCGTCGGCCCGCGCGGCGGCGGCCGCACGCTCACGGGCGTCGAAGGGGTCGTCCTCGTCGGTCTCGATCTCGGTGGGGGTGAGCTCGTTCGCCTTGCGGTACGCCCGCAGCGTCAGCCCGACACCGCCGGGCATCGCGATCTCCACCGGCGTGATGCGAACCTCGTCCCACAGCTCACGACCGGACAGGCCGGCCGCGGCCTCGGACTCGTCGGACTGGGTGGCCACGCTGACCTCCGGGTGATCTTCGACATTCGGGACGGGTGCGCACACACCCTAGATGGTGTGCCCGGGCTCAAAAGCCCTTGGGGTGCCAGACCGTCTTGGTCTCGAGGAAAGCGGTCATCGGGCGCAGGCCGGGATCGGCCGCGAAATCCGGTGTGCCGGCCGGGCGGCGGACCCGCTTGAGGGTGCCGGCGGCGGACCGTTCGAGGTCGGCGGCCAGCTCCGGCTCGTCGATCGCGGTCAGGTCGATGCCGTTCACGTCGTCGTGCGACGCCAGCCACGGTGCGATCTCCGCGGGCCGGCCGGTGAGGATGTTCACCACCCCGCCCGGGAGGTCCGAAGTGGCCAGTACCTCGGCCAGCGTGATGGCCACCTGCGGGCCGGTGCTGACCACGACCACCGCGTTGCCGGTCACGATCGCCGGCGCGACCACGCTGACCAGGCCGAGCAGCGACGCCGGGGCGATCACCGCGACCACCCCGGTGGGCTCGGGGGCGGAGATGTTGAAGAACGGGCCGGAGACCGGGTTGGCGCCGCCGGTCACCTGGGCCAGCTTGTCGGACCAGCCCGCATACCAGACCAGGCGGTCGATCGCCGCGTCCAGCTCGGCCTGGTCGACGGCGAGCGTGGCGAACTCGTCGCGGCGGCTCTCCAGCATCTCCGCGGCGCGATAGAGGATCTGCCCCCGGTTGTACGCGGTCGCGCCGGCCCACCCGGGCTGCGCCTTGCGCGCGGCGACCACCGCGTCGCGGGCGTCCTTGCGGGAGGCGAGAGCCACGTTGTCGCCGTCCACCACCTGGGTCCGTCCTGATTCACTGCGCGGGAACTTCCCGCCGATGAACAGCTTGTACGTCTTGCGAATGGCAAGCCTAGGCAAGGTACGCCTCCAGACCGTGGCGGCCACCCTCGCGGCCGTAGCCCGACTCCTTGTAGCCGCCGAACGGCGAGGCCGGGTCGAACTTGTTGAACGTGTTGGCCCAGACCACGCCGGCCCGGAGCTTGTCGGCGACGGCGAGGATCCGCGAACCCTTGTCGGTCCAGATCCCCGCGGACAGCCCGTACGGCGTGTTGTTCGCCTTCTCGATCGCCTCGGCCGGCGTGCGGAAGGTCAGCACGGACAGCACCGGGCCGAAGATCTCCTCGCGGGCGATGCGGTGTGCCTGGGTCACCCCGGTGAAGATCGTCGGCGCGAACCAGAAGCCGTTGGCGGGCAGCTCGCACGGCGCCGACCAGCGTTGCGCCCCCTCGGCGGCGCCCGCCTCGGCCAGCTCGGTGATGCGGGCCAGCTGCGCGGCCGAGTTGATCGCGCCGACGTCGGTGTTCTTGTCCAGGGGATCGCCGACCCGCAGCGTGGCCATCCGCCGCTTGAGCGAGTCGAGCAGCTCCTCGGCCACCGACTCCTGCACCAGCAGCCGCGAGCCGGCGCAGCAGACGTGGCCCTGGTTGAAGAAGATTCCGTTCACGATGCCCTCGACCGCCTGGTCGATCGGCGCGTCCTCGAAGACGATGTTGGCCGCCTTGCCGCCCAGCTCCAGCGTCAGCCGCTTGCCGGTGCCGGACACCGAGCGGGCGATCTGCCGGCCCACCTCGGTGGACCCGGTGAAGGCGACCTTGTCCACATCGGGGTGTTCGACCAGGTACCGGCCGGTGTCGCCGGCGCCGGTCACGATGTTGACCACCCCGGCGGGCAGCTCGGCCTGACGGCACACGTCGGCGAAGAACAGCGCGGACAGCGGCGTGGTCTCGGCCGGCTTGAGCACCACCGTGTTGCCGGTGGCCAGGGCGGGCGCGATCTTCCACGCCAGCATCAGCATCGGGAAGTTCCACGGAATCACCTGACCGGCCACGCCCAGCGGCCGGGGATCGGCGCCGAAGCCCGCGTACGCCAGCTTGTCGGCCCAGCCCGCGTAGTAGAAGAAGTGTGCCGCGACCAGTGGCAGGTCGACGTCGCGCGACTCCTTGATCGGCTTGCCGTTGTCCAGCGACTCGAGCACCGCCAGCTCGCGGGACCGCTCCTGGATGATCCGCGCGATGCGGAAGAGATATTTAGCCCGCTCGCTGCCGGGCAGCCCGGACCAGCCCGGGAAGGCGCGCCGGGCGGCGGCCACCGCGCGGTCGACGTCCTCGGGGCTGCCCAGCGCGACCTCGGACAGCACCTCCTCGGACGCCGGGTTGACGGTCTTGAAGGTGTCCTTGCCGGGGGTGAACTCGCCGTCGATGAACAGGCCGTAGGACGGCGCGATCTCGACCAGGGAACGGGACTCGGGAGCGGGAGCGTACTCGAGGAAGGACATGCGATCAGTCCAGCGTGAAGTAGTCGGGACCGGCGTAGTGGCCGGTGGTCAGCTTGGTGCGCTGCATCAGCAGATCGTTGAGCAGTGACGAGGCGCCGAACCGGAACCAGTCCGGGCTGAGCCAGTCGTCGCCCGCGGTCTCGGCGACCATTACCAGGTACTTGATCGCGTCTTTCGTCGTGCGGATGCCGCCGGCCGGCTTGACGCCGATCTGCCGACCCGTCCGCGCTCGAAAGTCGCGCACCGCCTCCAGCATGATCAGCGTCACCGGCGGGGTGGCCGCCACCGGGACCTTGCCGGTCGACGTCTTGATGAAGTCGGCGCCGGCCATCATCGCCAGCCAGGACGCACGCCGCACGTTGTCGTACGTGCCCAGCTCGCCGGTCTCCAGGATCACCTTGAGGTGCGCGCCGCCGCACGCGTCCTTGATCGCGACGATCTCGTCGAAGACGGCCTGGTAG
>NZ_JBFAZH010000377.1:0-6455 GCF_040681735.1 Actinoplanes sp. NPDC051633
CACGGCGGCCGCCGTGTACGTGGTGCCGAGATCAACGCCGAGGGTGTACTCCACGCTTGCATCAAAGCGCGTCGAAGCGTCCCCCGGTAGGGCTGAAGGGGCGACCCAAGGTGCACTTGATCGCCTATTTCACGACGAAGCCGTAACCCAGCTTCTTGGCATGCCGCCCCCACACCCCGGCCGCCTCCTCGTTGTCGTCGATCTGCCACAGCACCCGGCCCGGCTGGTTGAAGTAGACCAGCCCGATCACGTCATCGCTCTCCGCGGTCGAATACAGCAGGTCCTTGAGCTGCACGATCCGGTTCGGACCGGGCTCGACACCGGTCTCCACGATCAGTATCGGCACCTGGGTGAGCCGCCGGATCGCGGTGATCGTCGGGCCGAAGAGCTGGTCGAAGGTCTGCGGGCCGTAGAACTTGGTCAGGTAGCCGTCCATGCCGGCCCAGTCCACGTACTCGTCGCCCGGCCAGTACCGGTCGAGTTTGACCTTGGGGGCGCCGCTGATCACGTTCGGCGTCCAGGTCCAGATCACGTTGGTCGCGCCCGCCTGCTCGAAGATGTCGTGCAGGCGTTTCCACGCGCCGACGAAGTCGTCCGGGGTGGCCGCCTGGGTGCCCCACGAATACCAGAAACCGTTCATCTCGTGCGCGAAGGTGATCACGACCGGGAGGTTGAGCCGGCGGACCGCGGCGGCGTACTTGCGGGCGTACTTGTCGTATTTGCCCTTGGCGATGTCGGAGAGCTTCTGGTCGAACGGCTCCCACCGGATGATCGGCAGGGCGCCGTACGCGTAGGCGTTGCGCACCTCGCGCGTCTGGTACGGGTCGCCGAACTCGGCGAAGATCGAGATCATGTTGGGCTTGCGCTGCACGTTCTTCGCGAAGCTCTGCACGCCGGTCATGTCGCGGGGGGCGTTCTGGACGGTGACGCCGAAATACTTGTGCTCGGGCTGCAGCAGCGCGGTCACGTCGTAGGGCTGCGGGCGCTCGATCACCGCGACCACGTCTTCGCTGAGCGCGTCACGCCCGGCCGCCACGGTGACCGGAGTGCGGTCCACCGCCACGGCGTAGCCCAGGAAGGCGGCCACGATCAGCATCACGGAGAGGACGAGCTGGCGGGTCTTCACACGTCCTCCGCCGGGTCCACGAGCGCCGCCTGCAGTGCCACGGTGAGGAAGAACGCGCCGGCCAGGAAGGCGGGCAGGAACGCGTACAGGTCGGTGTGCAGCATGTGCCGGCCGGCCAGCACCACCCACGCCAGGCTGGTGCCGACCGTCCAGAGCGCGACGCTGGCGCGCAGCCGGCCGGTCCGCGCACCGCGCACCTTGCTGCCGGTGGCCTGCCAGCCCATGCTGCGCTGCAGCACGAGATCCCAGATCGCCCAGGCGTGCGCCCAGCCGTAGAGCAGCTTGGTCGCCCACGTCTCGAAGCGGTATTTCGTGCGGTGCCAGGCCGGGAAGACGACCAGGTTGTAGACCAGGCTGGGGACGATCAGCAGGTAGTTGCGCGCGGTGACCATCTCGGGGAAGACGGTCAGCATGAGCACGGGTACGACGGGCGCGGCGATCGCGAAGACGGCAGTGTGCAGGTAGTAGCAGAACCCGGAGAGGTAGCTCAACCGGCCGCGGAACGTCATCCGGGTGTTCCAGAACTTCGTCGACGAGAGCAGGCTCATCGACCCGGTGCACCAGCGGTACTGCTGGGTGAAGAACGCGCGTACGTTGTCCGGGCAGAGGCCGGCCGCCAGCGGCACCGGCACGTACCGCAGATCCCAGCCCTTGCGTCGCATGTCGAAGCCGGTGTGCACGTCCTCGGAGTGCTCGATCAAGGTGGAGCCGCCGATCGCGTCGAGCGCGGTGCGGCGGTAGAGGGCGCAGCTGCCCACGCAGATCGCCGCGTGGTGATGCTGCCGCGAGACCTGGACGAGCCGGTAGAACAGCTCCTGCACCGCGCCGGCGCCGCGCTGCAGCCAGCCGTGTCCGCGCTCGATGCGGAAGAACTGCGGCGACTGCACGATGCCCAGCCGGTGGTCGGCGACCAGGTAGGGGACCAGCTCGTCGAGCATGTCGTGGCGCGGGGCGAAGTCGGCGTCCAGCACCAGGATGAAGTCGCCCGAGGTACGCCGGTACGCGTACCGCAGATTGCCCGACTTCTTGTACCACCCGCGGTTGAGCCGTCGCTGGTAGACGAAGCCGTGCCGCAGGGCCGCGTGGGACAGGGTGGCGGTCGGCGAGTCGTCGAGCACGTAGACGTCGACGTGCCCCGGGTAGTGCCGCTTCATCCGGGACACGTAGCGCCACGTGTTGGCGAGCACCTCGTAGGGTTCGCCGCAGACCGGCAGGAAGACGTCCACCGAGGGGAAGACCTTGTTGTCGCGGACGAGTCGCCGGTGCGCGCGCATGTCGAAGGCGGGCGTCCCGATGTTCACCAGCAGCGAGATGAAGTAGTAGAGGACGCTGAACGCCAGCAGCGGCACGAGCAGCAGCAGCCACCTCGACAGGGTCATGAAGTAGACCTGGCTGACCACCAGCGTGGTGAAGCTGACCGCCGAACCCAGCTGCAGCACCCACAGCCGCCGCTTGTCGTAGAGCATCTTCTCGGCCTCGGACGGCGGCGCCGGGATGCCGTGCGCGACGTTGTCGGGCACCCGCGCGGACGCCCGCACACCGTCCTGCGTGCGTTCGTCGGCGACAGCCGTCACGAGCGGATCACCCAGGCCGGGGCGTGGTCCGCCCGGCGCAGATCGAGGTGCGCGGGCACCGCGAGCAGCGCGATCGCCAGGATCACGGCCACCCCGCGGGCCAGCGTGAACCGCCGGAGCCCGACCGCGGCGACCAGGCACCACGCGGGCGTGGTGATCAGCAGCGTCTGCGACGACCAGACCGGCAGGAAGGCGGCGGCCGCGGCGAGCGCGACGACCGGCAGCAGGGCCCATGTGGTGAGCACCGCGAGAGTATGCCGCAAGGACAGACCGAGGAAGGCGAGGGCCAGCACGGCACCGGCCAGGAGCGCCCCGCCGAACAGGTCGATCGGTAGCCACGTCGAGGCCATCGACAGCCGGCGGCCATCGTCGAGCACGTCGGCGTGACCGATGATGATCGGTAGCGCGGCGAGACCACCGCCGACGACTGCCGCGAAACCCCAGATCAGCGGGGTACGGCGATCGCGCACCTCCGCCGCCAGTCCCACCGCGTGCGCGCCGATGATCAGGTATGCGGCCAGCCCGCCGGACGCGCCGAGCAGGGCGATCGTGATCGCGTACCCGAGACCGGCGACCACCCGCGGCTTGCGGACCAGGCTGACCAGCAACACCGTCGCCAGCGCGGCCAGCATCACCGACACCGGCTCCGGGCCGGGCTGCCGGGCCCAGCCGCTGGTCGTCGGCAGCGCAGCGAAGAGCAGGCCGGCCGTGACCGCGACCCGCAGCCCGCCCGTCCGCGCGCCGGCCATCGCGGCGAAGGCGGTGGCCGCGGTCATCGCCACGACGGACGGGGCGCGAAGCGCCAGCGTGGAGTCGCCGGCCAGCTCCTGGTACCACCGCAGCGCGTCGGTCGCCCACGGCGTCGCCGCGGCCGGCGTCCACGACGCGTTGCCGAGCCAGGCGCCGGCCCCGCCCAGCACCAGCGTGAGCAGCGTGGGGGCCAGCCATGCCACCTGGCGCAACCAGGGCGCGTCGAGCGGCTCCGGCGGCGCCGGCTTCTCCCACAGGTCGACGGCATGGCCTGCCGGGAATGCCATCTGCACGGTCGGCATGTCCGACCGGTCGCGTTGTTGCGGCACGATGATGACTGTCTCGGCCGGATCGTGCCGCCCGGTCGGCGTGGTCATCACGGCGCCTCCTCCCCGCCGTCCAGAATCGACGGCGGCCCGGACACTGGCAACCCTTCAGTGACGTGCTGCACCTTCGGCTGCACCGCCGCACCTTCACTCCACGCGTATACGCGAGGCACGCTCAGCACGGCGGCGAACCTGGAGGAGGTGCGGCGGTGACGAGGGTCCTCATGGGCGACTTCAGCGCATTGCACCGACTGGGCCTCGAGGACATCCTCCGGCAGGACGGCATCGAGCTGATGGACGCGGGCACCGAGGTGCTCACCCATCTGCTCGAGGCGTTGCCCGACGTCATCGTGCTGGATCTCGACAAGCGAGCGACGACCGACCTGGTGCACCTGATCGTGCACCGTTTCCCCGCGGTCAAGGTGGTCGCCTGCTCGTCGATCCGGCCCACGGTGCGGGTGTTCCCGCCGCTGCACTACGGCGAGTTCTACGAAACGGATCTTGACCCCGCGCTGCTGACCAGCGCGGTGCAGGCCTGACGGAGCGCAGGCACACAGAAGGGGAAGGTGTCATCAGATGGCCGCGTCGTACGGAGCCCCGGGCGTTTACATCGAGGAGCAGCCGAGCGGTTCCATGCCCATCGAGGGGGTGGGTACTGCCGTTGCGGCGTTCGTCGGGTTCACCGAACGCTACGACACGGAGGTGGGTGACCCCACCGACCCCGATGGCGTGAAGCCACAGCTGGTCACCAGCTGGCCCCAGTACGAGCGCATCTACGGCGGCTTCGTCCGCGGCGCGATGCTCCCGCACGCGGTCCGTGGCTTTTTCGAGAACGGCGGCAGCGCCGCCTACATCTGCCGGATCCCCGGCGGCAACGGGGCGAACGGCAACGGCGGCGCGCCCACGGCGGTGCTGCCGGCCGCGGACAACCCGCAGACCCCCAGCCTGCAGCTCACCGCTCGCGACCCGGGAGCCAACCTCGAGGTCGAGGTGGTCCCGCCGCAGGCCCAGACGCCCGCCGAGGGCGACGGCGCCGAGGGCGGCTCGGGCAACGGCGGCGGTGGCGACTACACGCTGCGCGTCTTCGAGGGCGGCCAGCTGCGCGAGGAGATCGGCGGTCTGCAGTTCACCGGCCGCAGCACGCGGACCGTCGAGCGGGCGGTCAACGAGCGCTCGAAGTTCCTGAAGCTGGACATGCAGCCGGTGCAGGGCACCTCGCTGGCCGAGCGCACCCCGGCGGCCGGCCGTTACACCCTGCAGGCCCCGCCCGTCTCGGCCGTCGAGGTCACCCCGGCCGACCTGGTCGGCAGCGAGGCCGACCGCACCGGCTACCAGGGCCTGGCGATCGCCGACAACGTCACCATGGTCGCCATCCCCGACCTGGTCACGGTGGCCACCAAGGGTGACGGCTCGGTCGACGAGGAGATGTTCCTCGGCGCGCAGAAGCAGCTCATCGACTTCTGCGAGGCCAGCCACAACAAGATGGCGATCCTGGACGTGCCGCCCGGCCTGAACGCGACCCGCGCGCTGGAGTGGCGCTCGCGGCTGGCCCGCGACTCGGCGTTCGCCGCGCTCTACTACCCGAACGTCGTGGTGCCGAACCCGCTCGCGCGGCCGGGCGCCACCAACGGCGAGCTGTACCTGACCGTGCCGACCGCCGGCCACGTGGCCGGTGTGTGGGCCCGCACGGACGGCGCCCGCGGTGTGTGGAAGGCGCCGGCCAACGAGGCGGTCCGCGGCATCGTCCGGCTGGAGAACGACGTCACCAACGGCGAGCAGGATCTGCTGAACCCCGAGGGCGTCAACTGCATCCGGTCGTTCGGCAGCTACGGCACCAAGATCTGGGGTGCCCGCACGCTCGCCAAGACCGACCCGAGCTGGCGCTACATCAACGTCCGCCGGCTGTTCAACTTCATCGAGGAGTCGATCCAGCGCGGCACCCAGTGGGCGGTCTTCGAGCCCAACGACTTCGACCTGTGGCAGCGCGTCAAGCGCAACATCACGTCCTTCCTGCGCGGTCTCTGGATGCAGGGCGCGCTGGTCGGTGCCACCCCCGAGCAGGCCTTCTACGTGCTCTGCGACTCGACGAACAACCCGGCGTCCTCTGTGGACGAGGGCAAGCTGATCGTCGAGGTCGGCATCGCCCCGGTGAAGCCCGCCGAGTTCGTGATCTTCCGGATCAGCCAGTGGCAGGGCGGCGGCGACACCAGCGACTGAGAACTTGACTGATTCGAAACTTGACGAGCTCAACCAGACTTCTGCGCAGACAGATTAGGAGGCGGCGATGCCCGACCTGATGACCAGCTTCAACTTCGTCCTCGAGATCGGCGGGGTCGAGATGGCGAGCTTCCGCAAGTGCTCCGGGGTCGAGTCCGAGACGGAGACCATCGAGTACAAGGAAGCCACCAAGGAAGGCAAGATGATCATCCGGAAGGTTCCGGGTGCGATGAAGTGGTCCGACATCACCCTCGAGCGCCGGATCGACGAGTCCAAGTCGCTCTGGGAGTGGCGCAAGCAGGTCGAGGACGGCGACGTCGACGCGGCCCGCCGCGACGGGTCGATCGTCATCAAGGACTCGATGAAGACGGAGATCGCCCGCTGGAACTTCGAGCGCGGCTGGGTCTCCAAGTGGACCGGCGCCGAGCTCGACGCCGGCCGGCCCCCCGGGGGGGCCCGGGA
>NZ_JBFAZH010000378.1:0-6446 GCF_040681735.1 Actinoplanes sp. NPDC051633
CGGTCGCGACCACGACCAGGAACGGCGCCGCCGGCAGCGACGGCGTCCAGTCGTCGGAGCGGGCGTACGCGTACGGCAGGATCGTCACCAGCGAGGCCAGCGCGCCGAAACCCACACCGGCCACGCTCAGCAGCGCGCTCTCGGCGGCCACCATCGCGACGGTCTGACCGGGCGTGGCGCCGCACAGGCGCTGGCGGCCGAACTCCCCGCGACGACCGGCCGTGGCGGCCAGCACCGTGTTGACCAGCATGATGGCGACGAAGAGCGCCAGCATGCCCACCACCACATAGTTGAGGGTGCGGATGTTCTTCTCGAAGTCCTGCAGCACCCGCCCGGCCGACGCCGCGTTCTCCATCGCTTGCATGTAGACGGTGGCGGTGGTGATGCCGACGAACAGGATCACCGGCATCACCGCGCCGGACAGCGCCGCCGCCTGCCGCCGGACGTTGGTGGCGGCCAGCTCGCCGGGCGCGCCGAAGAGCAGGCCGACCGGGACGATCCGGGCGGTCAGGCGCAGCAGCCACGGCGCCAGCAGGGCCAGGCCCAGCGCGAACCAGATCGACGCCTGGCCGGCCGTCTGCATCGCATCGATCGCATGGCCCTTCATCACCGTCGCCGTCACCACGGCGCAGCTCGTGCCCGCGAGCAGGAACACCGTCGCGCCGATCACGCGACCCCGGCCGGGGCGGGACCGAACGCGGCCGCGACGGCGGGCGGCCAGCAGCGCACCCACGATCGAGCCGGCGACGGTGACACCGAAGCCGACGCCGAGGGCGATCGGGCCGAAGACGTAACCGACCGACGCGGCGACCTGTCCCGTGTCGGCGAGCAGATCGAGCAGCACCCGGCCCAGGCCCAGGCCGATCGGCACGGCGATCGCGGCGGCGACCACGGCGACGAGCACCGCCTCTCCGACGATCATGCGGGTGAGCTGGCCCGGCGTGGCGCCGGCCCGGCGCAGGACGCCGATCTCGACCTCCCGCTGCCGCACCGACAGGGACATCGTGGACGAGACCGCGAAAATGACGATCAGCAGGCACCAGCCACCCGCCACCGAGGCCATCGTGATCAGGCCCTCCCGGCTCGCCGCGTCGGTGGTGCCGGCCGCCGTGTCGAGCAGGGCGGCGAAGGTCATCAGGATCGCGGCGCCGAGGGCCGCGGACAGGAAGGTGGCGGCGAACGCGCCGGTGCGGTTGCGCAGGCCGCTGACGGCGAGGCGGGTCATGATCATGCCGCACCGGCCGCGGTCAGGCGCTGCGGGCCGGCCAGGTCGGCCACGTGAGCCAAGCGCTCGGCGACCCGCTCCGCGGTCGGCCGGTCCATCCGGCCGACGATGCGGCCGTCGGCGAGGAAGAGCACGGCATCGGCGTACGCGGCGGCCACCGGATCGTGGGTGACCATCACGACCGTACGCCCGAAGTCGCGCACCGCGGCCCGCAGCAGCTCGAGCACCTCCCGCGCGCCCCGGGTGTCCAGCGCGCCGGTCGGCTCGTCGGCGAAGACCACCTCCGGCTCGGTGATCAGCGCCCGGGCGATCGCCACCCGCTGCCGCTGCCCGCCGGACAACTCCCCCGGCACGTGGCCGAGCCGGTCGCCCAGCCCGAGCCGCTCCAGCAGGTCGCGGACCTTGCGGCGGTCGACCTTGCGGCCGGCCAGCTTCAGCGGCAGCGTCACGTTCTGGGTGACGGTCAGCGCCGGCATCAGATTGAAGTCCTGGAACACGAAACCGACCCGCTCACGACGGAAGCGGGTCATCGCCGCCTCCCCGGTGGCGGTCAGCTCCGCTCCGCCGATCACCACCCGCCCCGAGGTCGGCCGGTCCAGCCCGGCGGCGCACTGCAGCAGCGTGCTCTTGCCCGACCCCGAGGGGCCCATCACGGCGGTGAACGTCCCGGCGGCGAACCCGGCGGTCAGCCCGTCGAGCGCCGTGATCTCGTTCCCGCCACCCGCGTAGACGCGGCGCAGGTCTTCCACGAAGAGAATGTCCATGAGAACACTGTACGAAGGTGCACCAGGACGCGAAGTGGTGCTAGGTCCACCGTTTGACGGCGTGACATAGTGCACCGTGGAAGCAAGTGCACTAGTGCAGGGGGTACGCATGGAACCGCCGTACCGCAGGATCGCCGGGGTGATCGCCGGCCAGATCGCGTCCGGCGATCTCGCCGCCGGGGACCGTGTGCCGTCGACGCGGGAGCTGATGCGGCAGTACGGCATCGCGATGGCGACGGCCACCAAGGTCATCGCCGAGCTGCGCGGCTGGGGGCTGGTCGACGCCCGGGGGGGGGGCGGGTGGGTGGCGCGCGCCGCCGCCGGCGTCCCCCGGCGGGTCGCCACCCCGCCGCGAGGCTCCTTGCGGGCCCTTGTGCGCGCGGCGGCCAGCCCCCCCCCCCACGCCGAGGGGCTCTCCGCGCTGTCGATGCGGCGGCTGGCCGGTGCGGCCGGTGTCGCCACCATGTCGCTCTACCGGCATGTGGGCGACAAGGACGAGTTGCTGCTGCTGATGCTGGACCGGGTCTTCGCGGAGAACCCGCCGCCCGACCCGGCGCCGGAGGGCTGGCGGCCCCGCCTGGAGGCGATCACGCGGCTGCAGTGGGCGCTCTACCGCCGGCACCCGTGGCTGGCCCAGGCGGTGTCGTTCACCCGGCCGCAGCTGGCCCCGAACGCGATGGCGCACACCGAGTGGACCCTGCGTGCTCTCGACGGATACGGGCTGCCGCCGGAGGACATGCTGCTGGCCACGATCACCCTGGCGGGTTACGTGCGCGGGCAGGCGGTCAGCCTGGAGGCCGAGGCGCAGGCCGAACAGGACAGCGGCCTGAGCGACCGGGAGTGGATGGAACGCCAGGGCGAACGCGCCGCGGCGGTCCTCTCCGACGGGCGGTTCCCGCTGCTGGGCAGCTTCATCGAGGCGCCCGAGGTCGATCTCGCCCTCGACAAGATGATGGCGTTCGGCCTGCAGCGCCTGCTCGACGGCCTCGCTATGTTGCTGCCCGGGACATCGGCGGGCGGGGCGCCGGCGGGCGGGGGGTCTGCGGCGCCGGCAGGTCGGTGACCGGGTCCAGGGCGAAGGCGACCGACTCCCCCGCCGGCAGCTTCACCTCGCGGTCGCAGTGCTTGAAGGCCACCAGGTCGTCGTGCGCCACGTAGGTCACGCTGTCCCGGGTGACGGTCACCCGCAGGCTGCCGCCGCGCCAGCGCACGCTGAACCGCAGCCGCGGGAGGGCGGGCGGCAGCCGGGGCGCGAAGGACAGCTCGCCGTCGTGGTCACGCAGGCCGCCGAAGCCCATCACCAGCGCGATCCAGGCGCCCGCGCAGGCCGCGATGTGCAGACCGTCCCCACTGGCCTCGCCGTCGGCCCGCAGGTCGAGAAGCGCCGCCTCGGCGAGGTACTCGTACGCCCGGGACAGGTGTCCGAGCTCGGCCGCGAGCACCGCCTGCACCGGCGCCGACAGGGACGAGTCGCGCACCGTCCGCGCCTCGTAGTAGGCGAAGTTGCGCCGCTTCTGCTCGGCGGTGAACAGATCCCCGGCGATCACCATCGCCAGCACCAGATCGGCCTGCTTCACGACCTGCTTGCGATACAGGTTGAGGTACGGCTGCCCGAGCATCAGCGGATAGTCGTGATCGGCGCCGAAGTCCCACTCCTCGAGGCGGGTGAAGCCGTACGCCTGCTGATGCACCTCCAGCCGCTCGTCGTAGCGCATCACCAGCCGGTCGGCGAGGTCGTGCCGGCCGGCCAGCCGCAGGTTCCGCGCGGCCAGCACGTTGGTGTACAGGTTGTCGTCCATCAGCGCGCTGTACTCGTCCGGCCCGGTCACCCCGGCGATGTGCGCCGCGCCCGCGTCGTCCAGGTAGGCCATCTCCGCCCACAGCGCGGCCGTCTCCTCGACGATCTCCCGCCCGGCCTCGCGCATGAAGTCGTCGTCGCCGGTGGCCGCGTGGTATCGCCGCACGGCGTCGGCGATGTCCGCGTTGACGTGCAGCGCCGCCGTCGCGGCCGGCCAGTAACCGGAGCACTCCGGCCCGCTGATCGTGCGCCACGGGAAGGACGCCCCGGCCAGGCAGAGCTCGGCGGCCCGTTGCCGGGCCGCCGCCAGGGTCGCGTGCCGCCAGCGCAAGGCCAGGCCGACACAGGCGGGATGGGTGTACGTGAGCACGGGCAGCACGAACGTCTCGGTGTCCCACAGGGTGTGCCCGTCGTACCCGTTGCCGGTCAGCCCTTTCGCCGCGATCGGATGCGGCCCGGCCTGCGCGCCCGCCTGCAGCACGTGGAACAACCCGAACCGCACCGCCTGCTGGATCTCCGGATCCCCGTCGACCTCGACGTCCGCGGTCCGCCAGAAGTCCTCCAGGTAGGCGCACTGCTCGTCGGCCAGCACCGCGAAGCCGTCCCGCGCTGCCGCGTCCCGGTCGGCCACCGCCTCGTCCCGCAGCCCGTCACCGTTCCACCGGTACGCCAGCACCTTCTCGAAGTCGATCTCGCCGCGGCCGGTCGTCGTCCACCGGATCCGGTCCGGTTCCGTCTCGATCTCGCCGGGCGGCCCGGTGTGCGTCACCGCGGCGGCCACCGGCAGATCGCTGCGCCGGGTCCGGTGCACCAGGGCGTCACGGTCGTGCGACACCGCCCGGAACGGCCGATGGATCACCGCGCTGGCCCGGGGGTCGTCGCTCGGCGCCGGTTGATCCTCGTTGACCACCAGGCTGGAGGTGATCCGCAGCTCGGCGTCGGCGCGGAGGGTGTAGCGGATCGCGGCGACCGACGGCCGGGTGAAGGACACCAGCCGCTCACTGCGCAGCCACACGGCCACGCCGCCGGGTGAGGTCCACTCCGCCTCCCGGGTCAGCACGCCCCGGCGCAGGTCGAGGACGCGCTCGTGGCGGTGCAGCGTGCCCGAGCGCAGATCCAGCGGCTCGCCGTCGACCGTGACCGCGATCGGCTTGCCGTTCGGCGCGTTGACGATGGTCTCGGTGCGTTCCGGGAAGGCGTACCCCGCCTCGGGATAGGCCAGGTCCCGCTCTTCGAACAGCGAGTTGAGGTACGTGCCGGGCATGCCGTCCGGATGCGGCTCGTCGAGGTTGCCGCGCAGCCCGATGTGCCCGTTGGCCAGCGCGAAGACGGACTCGGCCTGGCGCAGGGCGGCGGCGCTCTCGGGAAGGCCCAGCTCGCGGACGGCCCAGGGCTCGGCCGCGGCGATCTCAGACATCGCGCAGGTCCGGTCGCCCGCCGGGGTGGCCGACCGTCGAACCGGACGCGGCCGTCGCCAGCCGTCCGGCCTCCTCGTACGACGCCCCGCGCAGCAGCGCCGCCGTCAGCCCGGCCACGAACGAGTCACCGCCACCGGTGGTGTCCACCGGGTCGCCGCCGGTCAGCGACAGCTCCACGCGGCCACCGGACCAGATCAGCAGGTTCCCGGACGGCCGGGCGATGGCCAGCAGCGACGGCCCTTGGTCCAAGATCCGTTCGTCGAGGCCGTCCGCCTCCTTCTCGTCCGCGCGCACCACATCCGCCAGCGCGAGCAGCCGCCGGTCGGTGATCTGCCCGTCGAGCACCACCAGCCGTCCCGCCTCGTGCCCGATCCGGGCCGCGGCGACCGCCGCCGCCACCGGCTGCTGGAGCTGCACCAGGACCGCGTCGGACGCCTCGATCGCCGCCCGGGCGCTGAGCACGTCGGCCTCGGTGAGCAGCAGCAGGTCCTCCACGTACCGGTACTCCCCCGCCACCAGGATCTCCACGATCAGGCTGGTCAGGACGCCCGGCCGGCGAACGACGGCGCGGACGTCGACGCCGTCGCGCCGGGCCTGGGCCAGCAGCTCGTCGCCGATCAGGTCGTTGCCGGCCACCGCGACCAGCGCCGGCCGCACCCCGAGCTGGGCCAGCGCGACGGCCTGGTTGGCGCCCTTGCCGCCGAGCTGCTCGCGACGGCCGGTGGCGGCGCCGGACGAGCCGGACTCGGGCAGACGGTCGACGGAGAGCACGAGATCGCGGGCGAACTGGCCGACGACCGCGGCGGTGGATTGAGTCACCACCAATCTGTACCCGGCGGACCCGGGTAGTTATCAAATCCGACAGACCTCCGGTCTTGTGGCCGTCGCGCCGCGCATCGATGATGGTCACCGCGGTACGGGGACTCACGGGGGCGAGGCGGCATGCGCAGACGATCATGGGCGGGTACGGGACTCGGGCTTCTGGCCGCGGCGGTGATGCTGACGGCGGCCGCGCCGGCGCAAGCCGTCACGCCGGGCGACACGGCTTCCTTCACCTTCGCCGCCCGCATCACCAACGGCGACCACCAGCGAGCCAGCTCCCGCGCCCACGACGCGCCGCAGTGGGTGGCCACCGCGTCCGCCTGCTTCGACGGCGCCGCGGCCGGCCTGGCCGGCGCCGCCACGTTCGCCGGGGGCCGCTCCGCCGAGATCGCCGGCACGGTCCGGCACCCGGACGCCGG
>NZ_JBFAZH010000379.1:0-6437 GCF_040681735.1 Actinoplanes sp. NPDC051633
CCGGCGGTGGCCCGGCGGACCGCCTCGGGCAGTCGTTCCCCGGCCATCCGGTTGGCCTCGGCGGCCAGCACGGCCAACGGCCGGGCGATCGAGCGGGAGGCGACCACGGCCAGATAGACCGCACCGGCGAGACAGGCCAGCACGACACCGAGCAGCACACCCATGCGGGCGGTCGCCCGGTCCTGCAACGTCTCGGCGCGCGCCCGGATCACCGACCCGACGTGCTGCTGCAGCCGTTGCATGTCGTCCAGGACCGTGGTCAGTGCCGACCACCAGGACTGCGGATTGACCTGTAGGTTGCGGCCGTCGCCGGCGTTCAGGGCGACCTGTTCGAAGTACGCCGCGGTCTGCGCCGCACCGGTGTTCAGCACGTAGTCCCGGGCCTGCTGCTGGGTGGGGGTGGCGTAGCGCCGGAACGCGGCCAGCGCGGCGTCCTTGGCCGCCCGCATCGTGATGAACCGCAGGAACTCGCCGGACTCGAAGCCGCTGGCGGAGAACACGCCGTTCAGGAACGCCCGCTCCTGAGCCGTGGCCTCCTTCGCGTCGCCGAGCGCCTGCAACGCCTCGACGCCCCGGCGCAGGCGGCTGTCCGCCGAGCTGTCCAGGTTGTAGTCCACATCGGTCAGATCGGCGATCCGCCCGGTGTAGAAGCTGAAGGTGGGCGCGCGTCCGGCCGCGCCGGTGTCCGTGCCGGCGCGGACTGCGGCCAGGCCGTCGAGCCGGCGCAGGGCCGCCGAGACACGAGTTTCGGCCGTGCCGCCGGCCCCGGCCTTCCCGCCGGCACTGACCAGACGCTCGACGGCTGCCCGCTTGTCGTCCACGCGTTGCCGCGCGGGCGCCAGCTCCGCGCGGAAGCCGACGTTGCCGCCGAGCAGGCCGGCGGTGAGACCGCGCTCGGTCTGCAACTCCTGCACCAGGTCCTGGACGGAGAGCACCAGCGTGACCGCCCGCTCCGAGGCGCCCGCGCTGCGGTAGGCGCCGACCTCGACGACGGTGATGACGCCGAGCAGCGCCAGCACCGCCGCGACCGGCAGCGCCAGCATGTGGACGACGCGGCGGCGGATGGTGGACACGCTTCGCTCCAATCGACGGTCTTGCCGCTCTTTACGGCATCGCACCGTAGCCACGCGGTGACACAGGATCGACGTACTTCGTGTCCGATGTGATTTCACTTTCGGGGGAGTCCGGGCCTTCCCGCCGACTCCGTCCACAGGGGACGCGGTGGACGGACACGGTGTGCGCCGGGACGCCGGTCCGTGGGGCGCTAATGGGGTGCCCTGAGCGAAGTGTTCGCCGGTGCGTGATCTGTTCCGGACTGTGTGTAATGAGGGTTTCTCGTGGTCTGCGACCCCAAGTACGACTCGGACGTGCAGGCCGAGCGCTGCCTCTGCACGGCTGAAGGTCTCGGTCGTTCGGCCCCTCGCGACCGAGTCGTTGCGCTTGGTAGCCTTCCGCGGTCACGGCCGGTGAGCCGGCTCACCCTCAGCCGGGACAGCCACGGGACGGAGGTCTCGATGACACGGGTCTCGATCGCATGGGCACGGCGCCCATGAGTCGGCACGCACGGAGGTCTCCGATGACGGACAACCGCATGAAGGATCGGGTCAAAGTAATGCTCGGAACACCAGCCGAGACCGAGACGTCGGAGCACGCCATGGTCGCTCAGCAGCAGAACCCCCGGTTCCCCGACCAGGCGCTTCAGGTCCTCACCATGGCCCAGCGCACCGCCGAGGAGCACGTCGCCACCGCCCATCACCAGGCGGACAAGATCCGGACGGACGCTCAGGCGGCCGCCGAGCAGATCGCCCGCGATGCCCAGGTGCACGCGCACAACGTGCGGCGCGAGGCGGACAAGGTGCTCTTCGAGGCCCGTCAGGCCTCCGAGCAGATGGCCCGCGACGCCCGCGCCCGCACCGAGGAGGCGCAGCAGAACGCGGACAAGATCCTGGCCGCGGCGCAGGAGCAGGCCGGTGCGATCACCGCCGAGGCCCGCAACGCCGCCGACCAGCTCAAGGCCGCCGCCCAACTGCGCCACGACGACCTGGTGGGCAGCCTCGGCGCCCGCCGCGAGGCGCTGCAGCAGCAGATCGAGGCGCTCGAGGTGTTCGATCGGGAGTACCGCGGCCGGCTCACCTCCTTCATGCAGGGGCAGCTGCGCGCTCTGTGGGTCGACCAGCCGCAGGTGACCGGCGAGCTGGAGCCCGTGCCCGCGCACTCCGCCCCGGAGCCGCCGGCGGCGATCGAGCAGGGCCCGCGCCCGCCGGAGCACATGCCGAACGGATTCGTGCCCGCCCAGCGGCCCGGCACGGAGCAGCGGGCCGGCACAGACCAGCGAGCCGGCACAGACCAGCTGGCCGGCGCGGAGCAGAACCAGCAGAACCAGCAGAACCAGCAGGAGCAGACGGTCGAGGCCCCGGCCGACGCGGAGGCGGGCGACCGCTGACGCGGGCATTAGCGTGTCCGCATGGCGCTGCTTGATTCGCTGACCGCCGCGGACGACCTGACCGCCGCGGTGACCTGCCCCGACGCGACGCTGTCGAGGCACGAGCTGCTCGGCCGGGCCGCGGCGGTCGCCGCCGGGATAGCCGGTGCGCCGGCCGTCGCGGTGCACGCCACTCCGACCGCCGCCACGGTCGTCGCGGTCACCGCCGGGTTGCTGGCCGGCGTACCCGTGGTGCCGGTCCCGCCGGACGCGGGCCGGCTGGAACGCGCCCACCTGCTCACCGACTGCGGCGCCACGCTGATGCTCTCGGACGAGCCCGCGGCGGCCGGGGAGAGCGGCCTGCCCGTCCTGCCGGTCTCCCGGGCCGGCCGCGGCGCCGTTCCGCCCGAGCCGCCGCCCTCCAAGCCCGCGCTGGTGCTCTACACCAGCGGCACCACCGGCCCGCCGAAGGGCGTGGTGATCTCCCGCGCCGCGATCGCAGCCGACCTCGACGCGCTGGCCGAGGCCTGGCAGTGGACGGCCGCCGACACCCTCGTGCACGGCCTGCCGCTCTTCCACGTGCACGGGCTGGTCCTCGGCGTGCTGGGCGCGCTGCGCGTCGGGTCGCGGCTGGTGCACACCGGTAAGGCCACCCCGGACGGGTACGCGGCCGCGGGCGGCACGCTCTACTTCGGCGTCCCGACGGTGTGGTCGCGGATCTGCGCCGCCCCGGCCGCCGCCCGAGCGCTCGGCACCGCCCGCCTGCTGGTGTCCGGCAGCGCGCCGCTGCCCGTACCCGTCTTCGACGCCCTTTCCGCCCTGACCGGTCAGGCCCCCGTCGAGCGGTACGGCATGACGGAAACCCTGATCACGGTCAGCGCCCGCGCCGACGGCCCACGCCTGGCCGGACACGTGGGCACGCCACTGGCCGGGGTGCGGACCCGGCTGGCCGGCGAGGACGGCCACCTGCAGGTGCGCGGGCCCACGCTGCTGGACGGGTACCTCCGCGGCGGCACGGTGGAGCCGCCCGGGCTGGCCGAGGACGGCTGGTTCCCGACCGGCGACATCGCCACGATCGACGCCGACGGCAACCACCGCATCGTCGGCCGCGCCTCCACCGACCTGATCAAGACCGGTGGTTACCGGGTCGGCGCCGGCGAGGTGGAGGACGCGCTGCTGCTGCACCCGGCGGTGCGCGAGGCGGCGGTCGTCGGGACGCCGCACCCCGACCTGGGGGAGCAGGTGACCGCCTTCGTGGTGGCCGACCCGGTCGGCGAGAGCGAGCTGATCGCCTTCGTGGCCGAGCGGCTGGCCGCGCACAAGCGGCCCCGGGTGGTCCGGATGGTCGACGATCTACCCCGCAACCCGATGGGCAAGGTACGCAAGAGTCGCCTCAAGGAAATGTGAGACCCTCGACGGATGTCGCTGATCCTCTCCCGCCGGGACCTCGATTTCCTGCTGCACGAGTGGCTCGACGTGACGGCGCTGACCAGCAGATCGCGGTTCGCCGAGCATTCGCGGGAGACCTTCGACGCCGTGCTCGACCTCGCCGAGCAGCTCGCCGAGCGCGAGTTCGCCCCGCACAACCGGCGCAACGACCTGGAGGAGCCGACCTTCGACGGCACCACGGTCACGGTGCAACCCGAGGTCGGCAAGGCGCTGCGGGCGCTGGCCGACTCCGGGCTGCTGTCCGGGGGTTTCGACGAGTCGGTCGGCGGAATGCAGCTGCCGATGGTGGTCGGCCGGGCCGCCTTCGCGTGGTTCCAAGCGGCCAACGTCGCGACGTCGGCGTACTCGATGCTCACCGTCGGGAACGCGCACCTGATCATGACGCACGGCACGCCGGAGCAGGTCGACACCTATGTGCGGCCGATGCTCGAGGGCCGGTTCACCGGGACGATGTGCCTGTCCGAGCCGCAGGCCGGGTCCTCGCTCAGCGATGTGACCACGCGGGCGGAGCGGCAGGACGACGGCACGTACCGGATCACCGGCAGCAAGATGTGGATCTCCGGCGGCGATCACGAGCTCACCGAGACGATCGTGCACCTGGTGCTGGCCCGGGTCGTCGGCGCGCCGGCCGGGGTCAAGGGTCTGTCGCTGTTCGTCGTACCCAAGCATCACGTCTCGCCGGACGGCACGGTGGGCGACCGCAACGCGGTCTCGCTGGCCGGGCTCAACCACAAGATGGGCTACCGGGGTACGACCAACGCGGTGCTCGCCTTCGACGGTGCCACCGGTCATCTGGTCGGCACCGAGGGCAGCGGCCTGGCGATCATGTTCCAGATGATGAACGAGGCCCGGATCGGCGTCGGGGCCGGCGCGGTGGCGCTCGGGTACACGGGATATCTGCACGCGCTCGCGTACGCCAGGGATCGGCGCCAGGGCCGGCCACCCGGCGGGAAGGACCCCTCGGCACCGCCCGTGCCCATCATCCGGCACCCCGACGTGCGCCGGATGCTGCTGGCCGCCAAGAGCTACGCCGAGGGCGGGATGGCCCTGGTGCTCTACGCCGCCAAGCTCGTCGACGAGGACGACGACCTGCTGCTCGACGTGCTCACCCCGATCGTCAAGGCGTGGCCGTCGCAGTGGTGCCTGCGCGCCAACGACCTGGCCATCCAGGTGCACGGCGGGTACGGCTACACGCGCGAATACCCGGTCGAGCAGTTCTACCGCGACAACCGCCTCAACCCCATTCATGAGGGTACGGACGGCATCCAGGCCCTCGACCTGCTCGGCCGCAAGGTCACCATGCGCGGCGGGGCGGGCCTGGCGGCGCTGGAGACGGCTGTCCGGGCCACGATCGCCGCCGCACCGCCGTCGCTGACCTGGATGGCGACGACGCTGGAGGCCGGGCTCGACCGGCTGCTCGAGACGACGCGCCTGGTGTGGGCGTCCGGCGACGCGAACAAGGCGCTGACCAACGCGACGCCGTACCTGGACGCGGCCGGGCACCTGGTGATCGCGTGGATGTGGCTGTCGCAGGCGATCGCGGCGGACGGCAAGGAGGGCTCGTTCTACGACGGCAAGCGCCTGGCCGCGCGGTACTTCTTCACGCACGAGCTGCCCCGCACCGGGCCGTGGCTGGACCTGGTCGCCAGCGGTGACACCCTGCTGCTCGACCTGGACGACACTTGCTTGTAGACGTGCTGCCCGGGACGTGGCGGGTGGCCGCGACCACGTTCCCGATGTGGCTCTCCGGGCGGCGCCTCGACCCGACGTTCACCTACACCCTGCTCGCCGAGGACCCGCTCGTCCTGCGGGACGAGGTCCGCTACCGCACCCGGTCCGGTGCTTCGCGGGTCATCGCAGGCGTGGACCGCTTCTCCGGCGACCGGTTCGTCTGGCGAGGTTCCGGGCTGCTGCGCCCGCTGAGCAGCCGGTGGCGGGTGGTGCACGTGAGCGACGACCGCGATCTGGTCGTGCTCACCTTCGACAAGTCGCTGGTGACGCCGGCCGGGATGGACGTCATCGTGCGGCGGAACGCCGGCCGGTCGTCGATGCCCGGGAATCTTCCGGGTGCCGATGCATTGCACTGGCTGTAGCCCGCCGCGTATGCAAGGTCCATGACCCTGACCCCGCCGCCGGTGGCTCCCGGACTGCCCGTGCTCGGCAACGCCCTGCGGATGATGGGCGACGTCCAGGGGTTCTTCGTGGACACCCACGCCCGGATCGGTCCGGTCTACCGCATCCGGGCGCTGAACCAGCGGTTCACCATCATGTCCGGGCCGGAGGCGAACCGGTTCCTGCTCGAGCGCGGCGACGAGGTCTTCTCCAGCGTGGACACGATGGGCGGGCTCGACCGCGAGTTCGGCATGCGGGTGCACGCGCTGCGCGGCCGGCCGCACCGGCATCTGCGCAAGCAGCTCGGCGCCGGCCTGTCCCGCGAGCTCCTGGCCGCGCGCTGGGATGCCGTGCTGGCGCAGCCCATTCAATTACGGCCATTTGGAATTTTGAAAAACAAAATTATTTCTTAAAAAATTTGTAACGTTAGCTTATCAAAGCTAGCGTTTTTTTA
>NZ_JBFAZH010000380.1:0-2079 GCF_040681735.1 Actinoplanes sp. NPDC051633
GCGGCGACCAAGTCCTTCTGCACCTCGGTCTGGCCGTAGACCCAGACCCCGCGGCCGATCAGGTCGACGAAGTCGAGGTGCTTGCGCTCCCCCGGCCACTGCAGATAGATGCCGCGGTGCGGGTCGCCCTCGGCACGCAGCCGGGACCCGAGCCCAGCCTCGGTCAGCACGTCCACCGAGGACTGCTCGAGGATGCCGGCCCGGATGCGGGACGCGACGTACTCCTGGGACCGGGTTTCGATCACCGCCACGTCGACGCCTGCCCTGGTGAGCAGGTGGGCGAGCAGCAGGCCGGCCGGGCCCGCGCCGATGACCGCGACCTCGGTACGCATGCCGCCAGCAAACGGCCGCCGCACCGAAGCGGCAAGCGGGGGCTTCCGCTGAATGGAATCAGAGCAGGGTGCGCCCGATGCCGTGGGCGGCGACCTGCAGCGCCGACACCAGGCGGGCCTTGTCGCGCTGGAAGCCGGCCACCACGATCCCCAGCGCGGCGACCACCTCGCCGCCGGAGCGCACCGGCACCGCCACCGAGCAGGCGCCCAGGCTCATCTCCTCGCTGGTGGTCGCGTACCCGTCGCTGTGCACGCGGCGGATCTGGTCGAGCAGCCGGCCGGGCTGGGTCACCGTGTACGGCGTGACCCTGGTCAGGTTGCCCAGCACCTCGGCCCGAACGTCCTCCGGCGCGTACGCGAGGAGCACCTTGCCCACCCCGGTAGCGTGCATCGGCAGCCGCGACCCGACCTGGCTGACCACCGGCACGGAGGCGTGCCCGGAGACCCGTTCGACATACAGCACCGACGTCCCGTCGCGCACCGCCAGGTGCACGGTGGCGAGCGTGGCGCCGTAGAGGTCGTGCAGGAACGGCGAGGCGGCGTGCCGCAGCCCGGTCTCCACCGGCGCGAGCAGCCCCAGGTCCCACATCCGGCGACCCACCACGTACGCCCCGTCCGGCCGCCGGACCAGCACCTCTCCGCGCGCCAGCTCGCCGACCAGCCGGTGCGCGGTGGCCAGCGGGATGTCCGCGCGCTGCGCCAGCTCGGTCAGGCTCAGGCTGCGGTGATCGTCGTCGAATGCGGCCAGCAGCGCCAGCACCCGCGAGGTCACGCTGACCCTGGGCTGCGCGCTGTTCCCGGCCACCCGCACATCCTGCCACCCTTTCACTGGACGGAAGGCAAAAGTCGCCCGCGGACGGGCGCCGCCCTAACGTCCGGAACGTGACCGAGACGCAGGCGGAGATCAGCGCCGAGATCGCCAAGCTCGAGGCGGCCGATGCCGGCACCGGTGTGCCGCAGCCGCGGCGGGACTATCCGCCGTACCGCAGCAGCCTCCTGCGGCATCCGACGAAGAGCATGGTGCACGCCGATCCGGAGACGATCGAGCTGTGGGCGCCGTGCTTCGGGCACCAGGACGTCGCCGCCGAGGAGGCGGACCTCACCATCCAGCACACCGGCGAGCCGATCGGTGAGCGGATGGTCGTCACCGGCCGGGTCACCGACGGCGACGGGCGCCCGGTCCGGCACCAGCTCGTGGAGATCTGGCAGGCCAACGCCGGCGGCCGGTACATCCACAAGCGCGACCAGCACCCGGCGCCGCTGGATCCGAACTTCACCGGCGCGGGCCGCTGCCTGACCGACGCGGACGGCAACTACCGCTTCCAGACCGTCAAGCCCGGCCCGTACCCGTGGCGCAACCACCTCAACGCCTGGCGCCCGGCGCACATCCACTTCTCCCTGTTCGGCACCGACTTCACCCAGCGGCTGGTCACCCAGATGTACTTCCCGGGCGACCCGCTCTTTCCGCTCGACCCGATCTACCAGTCGATCACCGACGCGAGGGCCCGTGCGCGGCTGATCGCCACCTACGACCACGAGGTGACCGCACCGGAGTGGTCGACCGGATACCGCTGGGACATCGTGCTCACCGGCGGCCACCGCACCCCGGAGGTGGACGCATGACGACGCCGGGCCAGACCGTCGGGCCGTTCTTCCACTACGCCCTGCCTTACGACGGCGGCGCCGACCTGGTGCCGCCGGGTTTCCCGGGCGCGATCCGGCTGCACGGCCACGTGTACGACGGGCA
>NZ_JBFAZH010000380.1:2089-6422 GCF_040681735.1 Actinoplanes sp. NPDC051633
CGCGCTGTTGGAGATCTGGCAGGCCGACCCGGACGGGCACGTGGTGCGGGCGGGCGGCTCGATCCGGCGCGACGGCTGGACGTTCACCGGCTGGGGGCGGGCGCCGACCGACGCCGGCGGCCACTACTCGTTCACCACGCTGCGGCCCGGCCCGACCGAGCCCGGCCGGCTCCCGTTCTTCGCCATGACGGTGTTCGCCCGCGGCCTGACGCATCGGCTGTTCACCCGCGTCTACCTGCCGGCGGACACCACCGATCCGTTCCTCTCCGGGCTCGACCCGGAGCGCCGGGCGACGCTGTTCGCCACGCCCGACGCGCACGGGCTGGTGTTCGACGTCCGCCTGCAGGGCGACAATGAGACCGTGTTCCTGACCTTCCCCGGCCACACATCGCCCGGCGAGTCGTGACCGACCTGCTCTGGCCCGGCGACGAGCGCGCCGGCGGCCTGTTCACCGATGACGCGGTGCTGGCCGCGCTGGCCCGCGTCGAGACGGCGTGGCTGGCCGCCCAGGGCGTCTCCGCCGACCTGGAGAAGCTGCTGGAGCCGGAGGACGCCGCGACCGTCGCGAGGCGGGCCGAGTCCGGCGGCAACCCGGTGATCCCGCTGCTGGCCCTGCTCCGCGAGCGGCTCGGCGACTCCCCCGCGGCACGGCAGCTGCACCGCGGGCTCACCAGCCAGGACACATTGGACACCGCGCTGGTGCTCTGCGCGCGTGAGGCGGTCTCCCGGATCCGCGCGGAGGTCAGCGCCCAGGTCTTCGAGCTGGCGAGGCTCGCCGCCGAGCACCGGGCGACCCCGCGGGCCGGGCGTACCCTCACCCAGCACGCCGTGCCGATCACCTTCGGCCTGACCGTGGCGAGTTGGCTCGGCGGCGTGCTGGACGCCGCTTCGCACTTGCCGGCCCGCTTCCCGATCCAGGTCGGCGGCGCGGCCGGGAACCTGGCCGGTCCGCACACGGCCGGCCCCCACACGACCGGGCTGGGCCTCGTCGCGGTCGCCGCCGAGGCGCTGAGCCTCGAGGTCGCATCGCCCTGGCACACCCGCCGTGCGCCCGTCACCCGGCTCGGCGACGCCCTGACCGGGTGCACCGACGCCTGGGGCCACATCGCCAACGACGTCCTCACCGGCTCCCGCCCGGAGATCGGCGAGCTGTCCGAGGCCAAGGGCGGTGGATCGTCCGCGATGCCGCAGAAGCGGAACCCGACCCTCTCCGTGCTGATCCGCCGCGCCGCGCTGGCCGCGCCCGGGCTCGCGGCGACCCTGCACACCGCCGCCGCCGGCCAGCTCGACGAACGCCCCGACGGCCCGTGGCACGTCGAGTGGGCCACGCTGCGCACGCTCGCCCGGCGCACGGTCGTGGCCGCGTCGCAGACCGCCGAGATGCTCGCCGGGCTGCGTGTGCACACCGGCCGGATGGCGGCGAACCTCGAGGCGGCCCGCCCGGGCATCGACGCGGAGCGCGAGAAGCTGGGCGAGCCGTACGCCGGTGCCGAATCGGAGATCATCGACGCGGTGCTGCGACGCGCATCAGAATGGGTCTCGTGATGGGCGCCGTGAAACTCACCGGCACCGTGCTCGCCGACGCCCCGGGGCGTCCCCTGCTGGTCGTCGGCCCGTCGCTCGGCACCTCCGTCGAGGCGTTGTGGGGCCGCTGCGTGGAGCGCCTCGAGGGCCGGTTCCACGTGATCGGGTGGGATCTGCCCGGCCACGGCCGGAGCCCGGCGCCGTCGGGCGCCTTCTCCGTCGGCGACGTCGCCCGCGCGGTGCTGGACCTGGTCGGTGACACCCCGTTCCGGTACGCGGGCGTCAGCGCCGGCGGGGCCATCGGCCTGCAGCTGATGCTGGACGCCCCCGGCCTGGTCCGGGCCGCCGTGCTGCTGTGCACCGGCGCCACCATCGGCACGCCGGACGGCTGGCGGGAACGCGCCGAGCTGGTCCACTCCTCCGGCACCGCGGTGATGCTCGAGGGCTCGGCCCGCCGCTGGTTCGCCCCCGGCTTCCTGGACCGTGCGCCCTCCGCCGGGTCGGCGCTGCTGCACTCGCTTCGCGACGCCGACGCCGAGAGCTACTCGCGGGTCTGCGAGATGCTGGCCGGCCACGATCTCACCGCGCGGCTGCCCGGGATCACCGCGCCGGTGCTGGCGGTGGCCGGCGCTCAGGACGAGGCCACCCCGCCGGCGAAGCTGGCCGAGATCGCCGAGGGGGTCCGCTACGGCCGCCTGGTGGTGCTGGAGGACACCGCGCACCTGGCTCCGGCCGAGCACCCGGCCACGGTGGCGGAGCTGCTGGTCGAGCACCTGGACCGGCCGGGCATGGCGGTCCGCCGCACGGTGCTGGGCGACGAGCACGTGAACCGCGCGGTCGCCGCCGCCACCTCGTTCACCGCGGGCTTCCAGGATCTGATCACCCGGTACGCGTGGGGCGAGATCTGGGCGCGGCCCGGCCTCGACCGGCGCAGCCGATCGCTGGTCACGCTGACCGCCCTGGTGGCGCTCGGCCACCACGAGGAGCTGGCTTTGCACGTGCGGGCGGCGCGGCGCAACGGCCTGACCGATGCGGAGATCGAGGAGGTGCTGCTGCAGACGGCGATCTACTGCGGCGTGCCGGCCGCGAACACCGCCTTCCGCATCGCCCAGCGGGTCCTCGCCGAGCAGGAACACCCCTGAGACACGTTCTTCGTCGCTTCGGAAATTCGTCCGCCTCGGATGTCGAGAACCTCCGGCCGGCTCCGTCCCTGGGGCACGAGCGGCCACGACATGTGGCCCGACGCCGACGAAGGAGCTCCTCCGTGCAGACCACCGAGATCACCGAGATCCTGAACCGGCCGATCAGTCAGGAGCTGCTGGCCCGCGACCTGACCCGGCTGGCCTACGTCGCCAAGGACGGGACACCGCGGGCCATCCCGATCGCCTTCACCTGGAACGGCTCGGAGATCGTCCTGTGCACCGCGAAGAACGCCGCGAAGCTGCACGCCCTTCGCGCGAACCCGATGGTCGCCCTGACCATCGACACCGAGGTCCACCCGCCGAAGATGCTGCTCATCCGCGGCCGGGCCGAGCTGGACGTCGTCGACGGCATCCCGGACGAGTACCTGTCGATGAACGGCAGCTATCAGATGACCCCCGAGCAGCGTGTCGAGTGGGAGGCCGGGGTCCGTTCGCTCTACGACGGCATGGTCCGGATCGTCGTCACCCCGACCTGGGCGAAACTCATCGACTTCGAAACCACCCTGCCCAGCGCGGTCGAGGAGCTGATCCGGCAGCAGGCCGAACGCCGGTGACGGGACTCAGTCCACGGTGATCGCGGTCGCCGGGCAGACCGCGGCCGCGTGGCGCACGTCGTCGTGCAGCTCGGGCGCGGGCGACGGCTCGAGCAGCACGACGATGCCGTCCTCGTCGCGCTGATCGAACACCTCCGGTACGAGCATCACGCACTGCCCCGCCCCGCAGCACCGGTCCTGGTCGACGCTCACCCGCACGGCGTCACCAGGTGACCGGGAGCTCGGTCAGGCCGCCGACGACCAGGCCCTCACGACGGCGCAGCTCCCCGGCCGGGACGGCCAGGTCGAGGCCGGGCAGCCGGTCCAGCAGCACGCTCAGCACGGTCTGCAGCTCGGTGCGGGCCAGCGACTGGCCGAGGCACGAATGCGGGCCGACGCCGAACCCGAGGTGCATGTTGGGTTTGCGGTCCAGCACCATCTCGCCGGCCCGGTCGAACGCCCGCTCGTCGCGGTTGGCCGAGGCCAGGCTCGCGATCACCGTGCTGCCGGCCGGCACCTTCTCGCCGCCGAGCACGATGTCCTCCGAGATGTAGCGCGGCAGCCCCACGCCACCGTTGGCGTCGAACCGCACCGCCTCCTCCACGGCGGCCGGGATCAGCGTGCGGTCGGCCAGCAGCGCCTCCCACCGCCGCCGGTCGGCCAGCAGCATCGCGACCATCTTGCCGATCATGTTGGCCGTGGTCTCGTGCCCGGCGACCAGCAGGCCCTGCGCGGTCGCGATCAGCTCGGCCTCGGACATCCGGCCGTCCTGCGCGTCCACGACCGACGCCAGCTCGCTGATCAGGTCGTCGCCCGGATTCTGCCGCTTGGCCTGCACGTGCGCCGCCATGTACGCGTAGAACTCGCCGGCCGCCCGGTCGAGCTCGTCCTGGGCGAAGCGGGTGAGGTTGAGCATCGCGTCCGACCAGTGGGCGAAGCGGTCCCGGTCCTCGGCGGGCACCCCCAGGAGCTCGCAGATCACCTGGACCGGGAGCGGAAAACCGATGGCCGCGTTGAGATCTCCCGGCGGCCCGGCGGCCACCATGTCGTCGATCAGGCCGTTGACGACCTCGG
>NZ_JBFAZH010000381.1:0-6404 GCF_040681735.1 Actinoplanes sp. NPDC051633
GGTTTGGACGCGTCAGCGGCCAGATGTGGCCGCCCGGCCCTCGGCGGGAGCAGCGGTCTGCACCACCCACCCGGCTACGACATGCATTTGATCTTGTTTTGCCTGGGGTGTCGGTGGGTGTGTCCGAGGGGGCGCTTAACATCGGGCGGGTAGGGAGCCAGTTACGGAAAGCGGGAACGATGAGCGCGGAAACGTTGGAGTTTCAGGCCGAGGCGCGGCAGCTGTTGCAGTTGATGGTCCACTCGATCTATTCGAACAAGGACATCTTCCTGCGCGAGCTCATCTCGAACGCGTCGGACGCACTCGACAAGCTGCGGCTCGCCGTGCTGCGCGACGGGCTCGAGGCGGACACCGGCGACCTGCACATCCGGCTGGTCGCCGACAAGGACGCCCGGACGCTGACGATCGCCGACAACGGCATCGGGATGACCCGCGACGAGGTGGTCGCGCTGATCGGGACCATCGCCAAGTCGGGCACGGCCGAGATGTTGCGGCAGCTCAAGGAGTCCGGCGACGCCAAGGAGCTGATCGGCCGGTTCGGCGTGGGGTTCTACTCGACGTTCATGGTGGCCGACAACGTCACGCTGGTGACGCGCAAGGCGGGGACCGACGAGGGTACGCGCTGGGAGTCCGGCGGCGAGGGCACGTACACGATCGAGGACGCCCCGGACGCTCCGGTCGGCACCTCGGTGACCGTTCACCTGCGCCCGGCCGACGAGGAGGACCAGCTCTTCGACTACACCGACGAGTGGAAGATCAAGGGGATCGTCAAGAAGTACTCGGACTTCATCGCGTTCCCGATCCGCTTCGGCGACGGCGACGACGCGATCAACTCGCAGAAGGCGCTCTGGGCGCGGCCGCGCTCGGACGTCAAGGACGAGGAGTACCACGAGTTCTACCGGCACATCAGCCACGACTGGACCGACCCGCTGGAGATCATCAGCATGCGGGCGGAGGGCACGTTCGAGTACGAGGCGCTGCTGTTCATCCCGTCGCGGGCGCCGCACGACCTCTTCCAGCGGGACGGCCGGCGCGGGCTGCAGCTCTACGTCAAGCGCGTGTTCATCATGGACGACAGCCGCGAGCTGATGCCCGACTTCCTGCGCTTCGTCAAGGGCGTGGTGGACGCGGCCGACCTGTCGCTGAACATCTCCCGGGAGATCCTCCAGCAGGACCGGCACATCCAGATGATCCGCCGGCGCCTGGTCAAAAAGGTGCTGTCCACGATCAAGGACATGATGGGTACGGCGCCGGAGAAGTACGCGACGCTGTGGCGCGAGTTCGGCCGGGCGATCAAGGAGGGCCTGCTCGCCGAGCCGGACAACCACAAGCCCATCCTCGACATCGCGTCGTTCGCGACCACCCACTCCAGCGACCCGACGACCCTGGCCGACTACGTCTCCCGGATGAAGGAGGGTCAGGAGGAGATCTACTTCCTGACCGGCGAGTCGCGCACCCAGGTGGAGAACTCGCCGCACATGGAGGCCTTCCAGGCACAGGGCTACGAGGTGCTGATCCTCACCGATCCGGTGGACGAGATCTGGGTCGAGGCGGTGCCCGACTTCGAGGGCAAGAAGCTGCAGTCGATCGCCCGCGGCTCGGTGGACCTCCCGAAGACGTCCGCCGAGAAGGACGAGTCCGCGGAGGAGGGCTTCGACCCGCTGCTCGGCTTCCTCAAGGGCGCGCTGGAGGAGCAGGTCAAGGAGGTGCGGCTGTCGCACCGGCTGACCACCTCGGCGGCGTGTCTGGTGAGCGACGCCGACGACATCACGCCGACGCTGGAGAAGATGTACCGGGCGATGGGCCAGGACGTGCCGCACGTCAAGCGGGTCCTCGAGGTGAACCCGTCGCACCCGCTCGTCTCGGCGCTGCGGACGGCCCACGAGGGCAACGCGGAGGACCCGGCGCTCAAGGAGACGGCGGAGCTGCTCTACGGCACGGCGCTGCTGGCGGAGGGCGGTGACCTGGAGGATCCGGCCCGCTTCGCGAAGCTCCTCGCCGACCGCCTCGCCCGGACCCTGTAGGTGTTGCGGCTGTGTGAACCACGCCGGTGTCGCCCGGCCGACTGAGGGTTCGCATTCACGTCCATCAGCGGCCAGAATGACGCCATGGCGCGACCCTGGGCGGCGCTGCGGCGCGGAGACAAGGCTCATCCCGTCCCGACCTTGCAATACCTGTTGCGGGAACAGGGCGAGCAGGTGCTGGTCGACGGGGAGTTCGGGCCGCACACCGAGGCCGCCGTGCGAGCCGTGCAACGCAGACGGGGGCTCACCGACGACGGCGTGGTCGGGCCGCTGACCTGGGGTGCGCTCGCGCCGGTGCGGCGGCGTGGGGATCGCGGCGACGCCGTGCGGGCAGTGCAGGAGGAGTTCCAGTTCCGCAACCTGTCCGGTGACCCGGCGCGGGCGCCGCGGATCGACGGGGTCTTCGGGCCGATCACCGATGGCGCGGTCCGGTCCTTCCAGCACGCGCTGCACGCGGACGACCCGTCGATGCTGGTGGACGGCGTGGTCGGCCCGGCGACCTGGCGGGCCCTGACCGGGGCGACGCTGTCGCTCTAGCGGCCTGTTTCCGGCGGGTGAGCGCTCAGGCGTGGCAGCCGGGGCCGGCCGCCACGCCCCTCACGATGCGGTAGTCGGAGATGTCGCCACGGACGTAGGGCCGCAGGTCGCTCACCGAGGTCGGCGGTGTGGCGTTCAGCGCCGTGAAGGCGACGATGGCCTGGTCCACCGTCCGGCACGTGGCCTGGTCGGCGACCGACTCGGCGCGCTCCGTCAGGACGGTCGGGTTCAACGCTAAGTAAGACAGGCCGCCGACACTAACGGTTACCGCCGCAGCCATCGCTATCTCCGTGAGGTGCACGGCCCGACACTAGCCGCGTTGACGCTCTGTGACCAGAGGTGTGAAGAGTTACTCAGAGAAACGCTTGGTGACCGCGGCGACAACGCCGTCGGTCAGGCGCAGCAGATCACGCTCGGTCAAGGTCACGGTGTCGCCCTCGGCCAGGCCCAGGATCGAGGTCTCCGGCCGCACCTTGAGCGGCTTCCCGTCGACCATGCGGCCGCCGTTGGTCAGCAGCGAAACCGCGAGCAGCCGGAGCTCGTTGAGCGGGTTGCCGTCCTTGCCCTCGTCCTTGCGCTGCCGGTGCACGAAGGCGAGCTCCAGCACCAGCGCCAGATCGGCGTAGAACGACGCCGCGACCTGCGGCGGCACGTCGCCGAGCTCCCGGAAGCCGGCCACACGCTCGTCGATCAGGGCGCGCACGGAGGCGATGTAATCGGCCGGGTACTTCGTCACTGCCAGCATGGTGGTCTCCTCATCACTAGCGGGGTTCACTTGTCTGACGCGCGCCCGGCAGGAAGTGTGACGGCCTGGTCGCTACACCTAGATCGCGGGTGCGGGTGCGGCCCGCAGGTCGCGGCTCAACGACCTGAACAGGTACACCACCGCGGCGTTCATCACGACGAACCAGCCCACGTAGTAGAGCGTGCCCAGGTCGGTCAGCGGTGAGTCGAACGCGACGTCGAAGGTGAGGATCCGCCCCTCGGGTGGCACATCGCCGCGAAGGACCTGACCGCGGATCAGCAGGCCCACATACGCCAGCAGGAGCACCGCGGAGACCACCGCATGGGCCACCCACCCGGCGCCGAGCAGTCGCCCGGCGCCGCGGGTGCGCCCGGTCAGCAGCGCGATCGTCGCGATCACCATCAGCGTCACGACGATGACCGAGGTCAGCACCACGGTGCTCCGCACCACGACGATGACCGAGTCGAGCGCGGTCGTCTGCCGGTGGAGGAAGGCGACCGCGTCGGGCTCGCAGATCGAATCGTCGAGGCACCGGGTCAGCGTGCGGTTGACCTCGGCCCCGCTCGCGCGGAAGACGATCCGCGCGTAGGGCCACGCCTGCAGGACGTTGAAGACGATCACGTGGACGCCGACCAGCAGCCACGAGCCGATCAGCACGAAGCGGGGCGAGCGCCTAGACATTGACGGCCTGCGGCCAGGTGCCTCCCGGCCCCGTCATGGCGGCCTTGTTGCCCATCGAGGCGTTCACGTCACGCATCTTCTGCAGCGCGTCGACCACCTGATTGGCGATGTTGAAGAGCATGTTGAGCGCGTTCTCCACCAGCGTGCCGACCGCACCGGCCAGCGTGTTGACCGCCTCGAGGATGGTCAGCACACCACCCGCGTCGATCGCCGCCTGGGTGAGCTCGCCGGCGAGCATCGAGATGTTCTCGGCCGCCTTCACCGCGTACTCCACATTGCCCTTGGCGATGGTGAACAGCCACGTGCTGATGAAGTCGGCCTTGGTGGCCATGTCGGTGGCCGCGGCCGCCTGGGCGGTGCTCCGCTCGCCGTAGACCGTCGCCGCCTGACCCTCCCAGTAGCTGAGCATCAGGTCCTTGTTGCCGATCTGGCCGGCGATCAGCGAGGCCGGCGTCTGCACCATGCTCAGCCACTTGAAGGACGTGATGATCAGCGACGGGACGCCGCCCGCGTGCTCGACCACCCACTGAACCTTCTCGATCAGCTTCTGCAGGCCCTCGCGGACGTCGTCCATCTTGTTCTTGATCCACAGCATCACCGGGGCACCGAGCGCCCAGGCCCACTTCTTGATGTCGCCGATCAGGTCGTTGAAGCCCTTGACGGCCTCGGCGATGCTCTCGCCGATCCGCCGGACGGCTCCCTCGAACTCACTGGTCATGGCGTCGGGGTTCGCCCCCGGTTCCGGTGCCACTTCTCGTTACCCCCCGTGCCGCTCAGCTGCCGTAGATCTTCTTCAGGGTCGCGGCAGAGACCTCGTCGCTGCCGTCGTACTCGTCCGCGGCCCGTTTGAGGGCACCGCTGATCTCGTCGAACTCCATGAAACCCTCGGAGCACCGCTGGTGCATGAAATCCCAGAACTCGCGGTAGGTCGGCTCCAGCGCCAGACTCAGCGGCTGCCCGCACCAGAACGCGGTGATCGCGAGGTTGCACTCGTTCTGGATGTTCTTGGACACGGTCTCCATCTGGTCCGACAGCCCGGTCCACTTGCCGGCCTCCTTGCGGAGCGCCTCCGTGACGACCTTGACCTCACCCATCGTTGCCGCTCCCTGCTCTAACGGATCGCCTGGAACGCCGCGAGGGCGTCGGCGGCGACCGTGGACGGCGACTCCTGCATCGCCGCGTGGACGTCGATCTCCGCGGCCGTCACGGTGCCGCCCTGGGCGTGCAGCCGGACTATCCCGGCCGGGCCGCTGACCACGCTCGACGGTGCTCCCTCGCGGCGCAGCCGGTGGACGCGCTCGAGGTTCTCCTGGGCGCGCTCGCCGCTGCGCCGGATCTCGGTGAACCAGTCGTCGTAATCCAGGCCCGGCTCGATCGGGCGGACCGGTGACACCGAGGGAAGCGGGGCGTCCTGCGGCAACCGGGCGGCCATCGTGGACACCGCCTGGGCCACCGCGCCCCGGTAGGCGTCGACCACCGCGTCGCCCAGCGCGGACGGCGACAGCTCGTCGCGCCACCACTGGCTGATCGCCACGTCGGTCACCCGCCCACCCGGCGACAGCCGCACGGTCACCGACCGTGTCTCGTCGCGGCCCTCCGGCTCGGCCGATGGATCCGGCCACGCCGTGCGCTCCTCGCGCGCGGCCGCAGCCAGCTCCTCGTCCGAGCCGAGCTCGTCGAGCGACGCCAGCGTCGGCTCGAACATGCACACCCCTCCCCCCGGTTGCGGGCCGTAATCATCCCGCGGATCAGCATCCTAGCGATCCGCGCCGATGCGCCGCTGTCCCGAGCCGGGGTGGGTTCCGCGATCATGTAGGGGGACGGCGGCGCATCACGGCGCAGGCGACGTCGACGTTGCCGATGGCGACGACGTTCACCAGATCCCAGCCGTACTGCATGAGGAACTCGGCGGCCGACGCCACATACGCGATCCGCTCCACTGCCGCGCCGCGCAGGGTCTGGATGGTGAGCAGCTGAAAGGGATATTGCGACAGATCCGCGCGGCCCTCCAGCAGGCCCTCGGCGGACACCCGCCGGGTCTTCGCGATCATGTCGGCCGTCTCCAGGTTCGCCATGCGGTCCACCCTAGGCGGGTCGGACTAGGCAGCCCCGATGAGCTCCTGTGCCGGGACCGGGGAGTCCCAGAGCAGGCGCTGGAAGGACGTGGGCGGGACCGGCGGGCTGATCAGGTAGCCCTGGATCGCCGGGCAGCCGGCCGCCGCGAGGGCCTGCCAGTCGTCGCGCTCCTCGACGCCCTCGGCGACGACGCTCATGTTGAGCGAGGTGGCCAGGCCGAGCACGGCCGAGATGATGGACGACTTGCGGACGTCGCCGGCCAGGCCGGAGACGAACGAGCGGTCGAGCTTGACCACATCGGCCGGCACGGACTGCAGCCAGGTGAGCGAGCTGTAGCCGGT
>NZ_JBFAZH010000382.1:0-6403 GCF_040681735.1 Actinoplanes sp. NPDC051633
GTCCATCCGGGAGTCGGCGGCGTTGTGGTGACGGCGGCTGTTGTGGGTCCGCTCGGCGGTGCGGGCGGGACGGACGTTGTGCGGGCGCTCGGCCACGGATGACCTCCGGCTGGGTTCGGACCGGTCGGACGACCGGTTGCTGACGATGGAACGCACGAGTTTCGACAACTTCTTCGCGCTCTTCGAAGAACGCTCGGTGCGCCCTTCGTAACGGGGGCGGTCGTGCGAGCGCTCCCGGACGGTGCGGTTCACGCCGTGGCGGCCGGTGGCCGGCACGTGGACGGTGACGGCCCGCTTGCGGCCCTCGCGGTGGTGGGACCAGTGGGCGCGGTGAGCTGCGTCGTCGGCCTGCTTGTGCCGCGTCCAGTCGGGGCGGTGGTGGTGCGAGGGCCGGCTGGCGCCTCGGCCGGGGTCCTGGCACGGCAGCTGGCCGGGACGCAGCGGCTTGCGCGGTCGCTCGGGCCCGCCAGGTCGATCGGAGTCGCCGGGCTCCCCGGGCTTGCCGGGCTCGGCGGGCTCACCGGGCTCACCGGGCTCACGGGGCTCGACGGGCTCACCGGGCTTGCTGGGCTGACCGGGCTGACCGGGCTGGCCGGGTTCACCGGGCTTGGCCGGCTCGGCGGGCTCCTTCGGCGGGGAAGGCTTGGTGCCGCCGGGGCGGGCGCCGGGTGAGGACGGCTTGCTGCCGGGCAGCCAACCCCACTCCCGGTCCGGCGCCTTCACGCCGGAGTCGCCGCCGGACGACCCGCCACCGGACGGGCCGCTACCCGACGAGCCGCTACCCGACGACCCATTGCCCGACGACCCGTTGCTTGAAGAGCCAGACCCGGACGAGCCGCCGTTCGAAGAACCCGACGAGCCGCTGGGGGCGGCGGGGCGGGAGCGGCGGTCGGGGTCGCTCTGCGCGTACCCTGGCCTGGATTTTTGTCTTTGGGCCTGGCCCTTCGGCTTCGAGGGCGAGGGGACCGATGCTGAGGGCGACGACGGGGCGGACGACGGCGGCGGGAGGGCTGTTGCGGGCGGGCCCGACGGCGTGGGGCTCACCGGACCCGAGGACGGCAACGGCAGGAACGGCACGTCCATCGCGCCCGTGGTGCCGTCCTCCAGTTCGTTCGAGCCGGCGGTGATCGCCGCCAGCGTCGGCAGCGACGCCAAGCCGACCAGCATCGCCACGATCAGCACATATCGCCGCGTCGGCCCGCGGAAGCCGTCTGCCCGGTATACGCCGTTCACCCGCTTGCGGAGCACCTTGATCGGCGGCACCAGCCCGTCGTCGCTCGGCTCCCCCTGCACCTTCAACACCCCCGCATAAAGATCAACATGGATCTGTCCAGCTACGGGGAGAACGACGGGCGGGGGCGGAGGCAGCGGCGATCATCGACGGTTCGCGCAGAAGGCAGAGGCCAAACCAGTGCCTACCCGGACAAAAGGGCGAACGCGTGTAACCGGAGAATTTCCTTAGTGTGATCGACCCGACCTGTAATGGGGCTCACGTTCTCTGTCAGGATGGGGGCGACGGCAGCGCCGCCGTCGCGTCGCCGCATCCGGGGCGCGCGGGGTGTGCGGCCGTCACTCCCGGGCGGAGGTCACGACCTCCGCCGACCGGCGCCGCGCTGAGCCTCACCAGGTCACGCGTGGCCAACAGGAGAAGCGGACGGGCCACCCCCGCCGTGGGCACGAGATGAAGCAGGGAGACACGATGGCGAACGGCGACAGCGAGGCCGGGACAGACGCCCCGGCGGGCGGTTTCGTCCAGCTACTGACCCCCGACGGGGAACGCATCGACAGCGTGACCAGCGACGACGGCATCACCTACCGCGTCGACTTCACGGATGACGAGTACCGCGGGCTCTACCACGACCTGGTCACGGTGCGCCGGCTCGACGCCGAGGCGACCGCCCTGCAGCGGCAGGGTGAGCTGGGCATCTGGGCGAGCCTGCTGGGTCAGGAGGCGGCGCAGGTCGGCTCCGGCCGGGCGATGCGACCGCAGGACATGGCCTTCCCGACCTACCGCGAGCACGGCGTCCTCTACACCCGCGGGATCGACCCGATCATGCCGTTCGGCCTGTTCCGCGGCGTCGACCAGGGCGGCTGGGACCCGAACGAGTTCAAGTTCAACACGTACACGATCGTGATCGGCTCGCAGACGTTGCACGCGACCGGCTATGCCATGGGCATCACGATGGACGGCAAGACCGGCAACGCGGACGGCGAGGCCGTGATCGCCTACTTCGGCGACGGCGCGACCAGCCAGGGCGATGTGAACGAGGCGTTCGTCTGGTCCGGCGTCTTCCACGCGCCGATCGTGTTCTTCTGCCAGAACAACCAGTACGCGATCTCCGAGCCCCTCGAGCGCCAGACGCGCATCCCGCTCTACCGCCGCGCGCTGGGCTACGGCTTCCCCGGCGTACGCATCGACGGCAACGACGTGCTGGCCACGTTCGCGGTCACCCGGGCCGCGCTCGACCACGCCCGCAACGGCCAGGGCCCGACGCTGATCGAGGCCTACACCTACCGGATGGGCGCGCACACCAGTTCCGACGACCCGACCCGCTACCGCATCGCCAGCGAGGTGGAGTCGTGGAAGGCGAAGGACCCGATCCTGCGGCTGCGGACGTTTCTCGTGAAACAGGGCCTGGCCGACGAGGACTGGTTCGGCGAGGTCGACGAGTCCGCCAAGACGCTGGCTCTCGACCTGCGGGAACGCGTCCTGGCGATGCCCGACCCCGAGCCGGTCACGATGTTCGACAACGTCTACCCGAACGGCTCACCCGAGGTGGACGCGCAGCGCGCCGAGTTCGAGCGCTACCAGGCGACGTTCGAGGGGAGTGACCACTGATGGCCGAGACCATCTCCTTGGGCAAGGCCCTCAACCACGGCCTGCGCCGCTCCCTCGAGGGCGACGACAAGGTCATCATCATGGGCGAGGACGTCGGCAAGCTCGGCGGCGTCTTCCGGATCACCGACGGCCTGCAGAAGGACTTCGGCGAGGACCGCGTGATCGACACGCCGCTCGCCGAGTCGGGCATCATCGGCACCGCGATCGGCCTGGCCATCCGCGGGTACCGCCCGGTCTGCGAGATCCAGTTCGACGGGTTCGTGTTCCCGGCGTTCAACCAGATCGTGGCCCAGGTGTCCAAGATGTACTACCGGTCGCTGGGCAACGTGCGGCTGCCGATCGTCATCCGGATCCCGTTCGGCGGCGGCATCGGCGCGGTCGAGCACCACTCCGAGTCGCCCGAGGCACTCTTCGCGCACACGCCCGGCCTCAAGGTCGTGAGCTGCTCGAACCCGGTGGACGCCTTCCACATGATCCAGCAGTCGATCGACTCCGACGACCCGATCGTGTTCTTCGAGCCCAAGCGGCGGTACTGGGAGAAGGCCGCGGTCGACCTGGACGGCAGCCCGGATACCCCGCTGCACGTCAGCCGGGTGGTGCGCGAGGGCACGGACGCCACCGTCGTCGCGTACGGGCCGATGGTCCGCACGGCGCTCGACGCGGCGGCGGCGGCCACCGAGGACGGCCGGCAGCTCGAGGTCATCGACCTGCGTACCCTCTCGCCCCTCGATCTTGATCCGGTCTTCGCATCGGTGCGCAAGACCGGGCGCTGCATCGTGGTGCACGAGGCGCCGGGCAACCTGGGCCTCGGCTCGGAGGTCGCGGCCCGGGTCAGCGAGCAGTGCTTCTACTCCCTCGAGTCGCCGGTGCTGCGGGTGACGGGCTTCGACATCCCCTACCCGGCGGCACGCGTCGAGGAGGAGTACCTCCCGGATCTCGACCGGATCCTCGACGCCGTCGACCGATCGTTCGGGTGGTGAGGCCGATGTCCCGCATCAAGGAGTTCAACCTGCCCGACCTCGGCGAGGGCCTGACCGAGGGCGAGATCCTGTCGTGGCTGGTCAAGGTCGGCGACGTGATCGAGCTGAACCAGCCCATCGTCGAGGTGGAGACGGCCAAGGCCGCGGTCGAGATCCCGGCGAAGTGGGGCGGCCGGATCGCGGCGATCCACGTCGAGGCCGGCACGACGGTCGAGGTGGGCAAGCCGATCGTCTCGATCGACACGCAGCCGGACGCCGGCGACTTGCCCGAGCCGTCCGCGGAGTCGCTCTCCGCGGTCGAGATCGCCCCCGAGGAGGGCGCGATCGAGCCCGGCATGATCGGTGGTCCGGCTCCGGGCGGCCGCACGGCCGTGCTGGTGGGTTACGGCCCGAAAACCACAACGGCGAAGAGACGACCCCGCACGGGTACGAGCACAGCGTCCACAACCGCAGCAGCGGAGACGCCGCCTCAGCCGGAGGTCCGCCCAGCGGCCGCTCCGCTGGAGCCTCAGGTCCCGGCAGGTCCGCCCGTCGCCACACTGCCGGCGGCCGACGGAGACTCGCAGGCTCGCGTCCTGGCCAAGCCGCCGGTCCGCAAGCTGGCCCGCGACATGGGCATCGACCTGCTCACCATCACCGGAACCGGCCCGGCCGGATCGGTGACGCGTGAGGACGTACACCAGGCGGCTCTTGCTCGTGAGACGACCGCCGCTCCGGCCGCACCCGGCCCCGTGCCGACGGCGGCCGCGGTCTTCGACGCCTCTCGTGAGCAGCGGATCGCCGTCAAGGGTGTGCGGAAGCTCACCGCGGAGAACATGGTGGCCTCGGCCTTCACCGCGCCGCACGTCACCGAGTTCCTGACGGTCGACGTGACCAGATCGATGAAGGCGTTGGACCGTCTCAAGAGGCGACCCGAGTTCGCCGACCTGCGGATCTCCCCCCTGCTCCTGGTCGCGAAGGCGGCGCTGCTCGCGATCCGGCGGCATCCAATGGTCAACTCGACCTGGTCCGGCGACACCGGCGAGATCGTCGTGAAGGAGTACGTGAACCTGGGCATCGCCGCGGCGACCGAGCGCGGGCTGATCGTGCCGAACGTCAAGGACGCCGGGCGGCTCACCCTCCGCGAGCTCGCCGAGGCGCTGAACGGCCTGGTGCAGGTGGCCAAGTCCGGCCGGACACCACCGTCCGACATGGCCGGCGGCACCTTCTCGATCACCAACGTGGGCGTCTTCGGGGTCGACACCGGCACGCCGATCCTGCCGCCCGGCGAGTCGGCGATCCTGGCCTTCGGTGCGATCAAGCCCACACCGTGGGTGCACAAGGGCAAAATCAAGATCCGCCAGGTCACCACGCTCGGGCTTTCCTTCGATCACCGGATCGTCGACGGCGAGCTGGGCTCGAAGTTCCTGCGCGACATCGGCCGCTTCCTCGAAGATCCGGAAGAGGCCCTGCTCGCCTGGACATAAAGCAAACGGTTTTCCCAGCCTTTGATTCTTAGGCGGGTGTGGCAGCTCACCCCCTAATTGTTTGGCAGGCTCCTTGCCGGTGCGCCACACTTGGGGTGCACCGGCAACTAGGAGTTGAGCAAAATGAGCAAGATGATCGACCGCATCCGTCACCGCCACAACGTCGCCCGCCAGAACCGCGCGATCGACCGCGCTGTGCAGGCCGCGCCGACCCAGTCCATGCGCGACGAGATTGCGATCCTCGCTCAGCGCTGGACCCGCTGACCATTCGCACCCTCCCCAGAGGCTGCCCTGCGCAATACCCAAGGGCAGCACCACGGCCCGTCCGGCTCACCGCCGGGCGGGCCGTTCCCATCTGTCCGGGATTGTCATGAGTCTCACGACGCCTATGGGCGTACTCCGGAGTTCCGAGCGGCCGCAACGCCCGGTACGGTTGGGTCCGGTCATCATCCGGGCGGTCACCCGGCCGGGGTAGTGACCGGGGCCGGCGCCCTCTTCCCCAGGGGCCGGCGGTCCCGAAAGGTCAGGCCGGTCGGTCCCTTTTCTCACGGGCCGAGAGCACGGACGGCGACATCGCCGTGGTCGTGCAAAGCTGTCTGGCCGAAGGGCGACTGAGGAGGCGGTTTATGACGTCCGAGGGGCAGCACGCCGGTGGGCAACCGGCAGAGGCCACGTCGGGCGGAGGTCCCGGCGGTGGCGACGGCTTCCCGCCGGATTCCGACAGCGGACGCGAGCCGAGCTCGTACGCTCCGCCACCAAAGGCAACTCCCAACGGCGGCTCGCCGTTCGTGGTCCCCGCGGTCCCGCAGGCCGGACGGCCCTTCGCGGAGCCGCCGGCGAATCGGTACGGCATTCCCACCGCCGAGCCGCAGCGCCCCACCGGCCCGGAGTCGGTCTGGGCGCCCCCGCCGACGGCGCCGTCCACTTCGTCCGGATCGGACGGCGATCACCCTTACCACGGCTTCGCAGCCGGTTCGCCCACCCGCGGCCAGGCCGGCGCCCCGGAGCAGCCGAGTGAGCGGCCGCCCGGCGTCTCCGCCTTCGGCGACCAGCGGGTCCGCGTGCCCGGTGCGACGCTGACCGACCTTCCCGACGGCGCACAGCCTTCCGCCCCGCCG
>NZ_JBFAZH010000383.1:0-6388 GCF_040681735.1 Actinoplanes sp. NPDC051633
GACGCTGCTGCACACCACGCCGCAGGTGGACCTGCAACGGCTCGAGCACTGGGACGGGGCGATGGACACCGCCTCGGCCGCGGCGTTCGCGGCGTACCGGCGGCTGGTCGAGGATCCGGATCTGCCCGCGTACTTCTGGGCGGCGACACCGACCGAGCTGCTCGGCGCGCTGAACATCGGCTCGCGGCCGGCGAAGCGGCCGAACGCGGACGCCGGCCTGGGTGGCCTGCGCGCGATCCCGTGGGTGTTCGGCTGGACGCAGACCCGGCAGATCGTGCCCGGGTGGTTCGGTGTCGGCACCGGGCTCAAGGCGGCGCGTGAGGCCGGACTGGCCGACACCCTGCACGAGATGAAGGAGAACTGGCAGTTCTTCCGCACCTTCATCTCCAACGTCGAGATGATGCTGTTCAAGACGGACCTGAGCATCGCGCGGCGCTATGTCGACACCCTGGTCCCGGAGACGTTGCACCCGATCTTCGAACGGATCCAGGAGGAGTACGACCTGACCGTCCGCGAGGTGCTGGCCATCACCGGCGGCGACGAGCTCCTGTCCGGGCAGCCCGAGCTGCACCGCACGCTGGGGGTGCGCGACACCTATCTGGAACCGTTGCACCACCTGCAGGTGGCGTTGCTCCGGCAGTACCGCGAGCTGGGCGAGAACCAGCGCCAGCTGGCCACCGCACCGGGCGCGCGCCGGGCGCCGTCGGAGTCCACCGCCCTGGAGCGGGCGCTGCTCACCACGGTCAACGGCATCGCCGCGGGCATGCGCAACACCGGCTGATGGGGGTCGGCTAGCGCTGCGCCCGGTGCTGCTCCAGCAACGCCTCCATGCGCTCCGCCGGCATCGCCCGCCCGACCAGGTCGCCCTGGCCCAGCCGGCATCCGGCGGCCTGCACGGCGGACAGGTCGTCGTCGGTCAGCAGGCCCTGCGCGATGACGTCCATCCCGAGCCGGCGGCCCAGGGCGACCGTCGCCTCGGTGATCGCCACCTCCGCTTGCGCCCCGAAGACGTCCCGGTCGATCTTCAGCAGATCGATCGGCAGGGTGCGCAGCCGGCTCAGCGAGGTCGGCCCGGCGCCGAAGTGGCCGACCGCGGTGCGGATGCCCCGGGTACGCAGGCTGCCCAGCTCCACCGCGACGTCGTCCCGGTCCGCCCCCTGCAGCAGATCGGCCTCGGCGATCTCCACCACGAGTGCCGAGTCGGAGATGCCGGGTAGCTCCAGCGCGCTGTCCAGGGCGGCCTGGAAAACGGGGTCGGTCAGTGCGCGCGGCCGCACCGGGACCGACAACCACAGCGACTCGTGCTGCCGCCGCCAGCCGACCAGTTCGCGGCACGCCTGGTGCAGCACTCGGCGGCTCAGCTCGCCGAGCAGGCCCAGATCCTCCGCCAGTGCCAGCACCTCGCCGGCCGGTACCGGACCCAGCGTCGGATGCCGCCAGACCGGCACCGCCTCCACACCCACCGGACGCTGCCCGGGCAGCTCCACGATCGGCTGGTAGGTGAGGTCGATCCCGCCGCGGGACACGGCGCCCGGCAGGTCCTGCTCCAACGTGGACCGCCGCAGCAGCCGGCCCTCCATCTCCTCGTCGTACCATTCGACCGCACCCGGCGGCCCCGACCGCACCGAACGCATCGCCAGCGTGGCCCGGCGGATCACCTCGTCCATGCCGGCCTCGTCGGCGGCCAGATCGGTGAGCCCGGCCCAGGCCGACAGGTGCGCGACCGTCCCGGCGGTGTAGTACGGCGCGGTCAGCACGTTGATCAGCTGACTGGCGAGCAGGTGCGCGCGCACCGCACCGCCCCGGGTCAGCACGGCGAACCGGGTGTCCCCGATCCGGGCCGGCACGTCCGCGTCCGCCACCCGGTGGCGCAGCCGGCGGGCCGCGTCCACCAGCACCGCCTCGGCGAGGTCGGCGCCGTGCAGGTCGCTGATCGCGGTGAGCCCGCCCAGCTCCAGCACGATCAGCGCACCGGAGTCCGGCACCGGGTCGCCGGCCCGTTGCAGCCCGCGCCGGTTGGCCAGGCCGGTCTGGTGATCGAGGTACGCCGCCTGGCTCAACGCCTCCCGCAGGTCACCCTGACCGCTCAGGTCGCGGACGTGCACCACCAGCGTGCTGCCCGGCTCGGCCGGGTCGTCACCGCTGGCCGTCCATTCGGTCTCCCGCCAGCGGCCGAAACCGTCGCGCAGCCGGACGCCGATCGACGACCCGGTGGCCGTGCGACCCAGCCGGACGCTCAGGAACGCGTGCAACGCATCGGCCTGATCGGGGTGCACGAGAGCCAGCGCGGGACGGCCGAGCACGTCCTGATCGGACAGCCCGAACTGGCGCGCGGCGGCCGGCGACTGCCAGCGCACCGCGAGGTCGGCGTCCAGCACCATGGCCACATCGGACGATCCGAAGACCAGGCTGCGCAGGCGGTTGCCCTGGTCGGTGAGATGAGTGGCGTGCCGGCGCAGCGCGATGGCCGCGATGGACTCCCGCGCCGCGATCGCGGTGATCGCCACGGTGGCCAGCACGATCGCGACGGTGCCCAACTCCCGGCCGCTCAACAGGTGGTAGGCGGTGACGCCGGCGGAACCCAGGACCGGTGCCGCGAAGAGCGGGAAGCCGGCGGCCGGTTCGCTGCCGGCCGGCGGCAGCGGGCCGGCGTCGGGCCACACGCGGACGGTCGAATGCCAGAGGATGGCCGCCGCGACGGTGATCGCGACGCCCGCGGCCAGGCAGGCGGTCGCCGCGTTCGGTTGGTCGAGGTGGTCCATGCCGACGGTCAGCGCGATGAGGCCGATCAGCGACAGCGCCGCTCCCGGCCCCGCCCAGCGCAACGCGGCCCGATGGCGCACCGCGTGCACCCCGGCCACCATCGCGACCGCCGCCGCTCCGCCGCCGAAGATCAGCGCTGTCACAGAGGCCCCGCGACGTTCCTCTCCGTCGAAGAGAAGCAGCCAGGGCACGAAGACCATGCAGGTGAAGACGCCGACGGTGTCCAGGCCGACGCGCAGCCGGGCCAGCCCGTCGCGGCGCTGATGGGGGCGCAGCACGGCCGGCAGATAGCTCAACGCGACCAGGAAGATCGTGACGAGCGGGATCTCCGCCGGCAGTGGAACGTCGGCGACTTTCCGCTCGGGCGCGATCAGGACGGCGAGTCCGGAAGCGGTGCCGGCCAGGCCGGTGAGCAACAGACCGACGCCCATGACGAGGGTGCGCAGGCGAGGTCCGGCGGAAGTGTCGCGGGCCGCGGCGCGCAGCATCGCGATCGCGAAACCGGCCGCGCCGGCGGAGAGAAAACCACCGGCGGCGGCCACGAGGGCATTTTCCTGGGCCACTGTGGCACCGTACTAGTCCACAATTGACCTTCGTAAGGGGTGGTGGGTCAGCTACGCTGCGTCATCCGGCTCGCGAGGAAGGTGATCAGCCACAGCACGACGCCGACGACCAGCAGGATCCCCGCGATCCGGTAGTCGTCGACCGACCGGCCGGACAGCGGGCTGGCCAGGTAGGCGCAGGCCACCGCACCGATGATCGGAATCGCCGTCGGCGCCTTGAAGTGCTTGTGCTCCACCGTGTCCCGGCGCAGGACCAGCACGGCGATGTTCACGACAGTGAAGACGCAGAGCAACAACAGCGAGGTCGTCCCGCCCAGCGCGGCCAGATCGGCGAACCAGATCAGCCCGAAAGCGATCACCGTCGTGAAGACAATTCCCACCCATGGGGTACGCCGGGTCGGGTGCACCTTGCCGAGCGCCTTGGGGAGCACGCCCTCGTTGGCCATGCCGTAGAGCAACCGGCTCGCCATCAGCATGTTGATCAGCGCCGAGTTGGCGACGGCGAACATGGTGATGAAAGCGAAGATCCACAGCGGGAAGCCGGACGCGCCGGCCTCGACCACCTTGAGCAGCGGCGCGTCGCCCTCGCCGAGCTCCGCCGGAGGGACCAGGGCCACCGAGGAGATGGACACCAGCACGTAGATGACGCCGGTGATGCACAGACCGGTCAGCATCACCTTGGGGAAGATGCGGACCGGATCCTTGGTCTCCTCGGCCATGTTCACCGAGTCCTCGAAGCCGACCATCGCGAAGAACGCCAGGGCCGTCGCGGCGGTCACCGAGAAGAAGGCGCTCTCCCCCTCGGCCGCGGTGAAGTCGGTGAGCCGCGACAGGTCACCGTTGCCGCCGCCGAGCGCCCAGGCGCCGATGCAGATGATGATCAGCAGACCGGTCAACTCGACACAGGTGAGCAGCACGTTGAGCTTGACGCTCTCACCGACGCCCCGGAAGTTGATCAGGGCGATCAGCGTCATGAAGCCGAGCGCGAGCGCGGTCAGCCCGGCGCCCTCGCCGATGGTCAGATCGAACGCCTCGACGAAGTTGCTGGCGAACGCCTTGGACGCACTGGATGCGCTGGTCAGACCCGAACACATCACCGCGAAGGTGACGATGAAGGTCAGGAAGTGGATGCCGAACGCCTTGTGCGTGTAGAGCGCCGCGCCGGCCGCCCGCGGATACTTGGTGACCAGCTCGAGGTAGCTGAACGCAGTCAGCAGCGCGACCACGAAGGCGCACAGGAACGGCAGCCAGACCGCGCCGCCGACCTCTTTCGCCACGCGGCCGGTCAGCGCGTACACACCGGTGCCCAGGATGTCGCCCACGACGAAGAGCAACAGGAGCCCGGGACCCATGACCCGCTTGAGGGACGGCTCGCCGCGCTCCGAGGTCGTCTGCTGCTCGATCTCCGCATCCGCCATAAACGAGAGACTGGTCTAAGGAGCCGGATATGTCGAGAGTTGCTATCGACGTATCGCAATCGAGTGTGTAGAAATCTGTGACATGCGGATCGTCGTAGCGACAAAGCCCGACGCCGATCAGCCCTGGGTCGCGCAAGCGGCGGCCGGGCTGGCGAAACAGACCGGCGCCTCGGTGGCGGTGGTCTCGGTGGATCAGGTGGAATTGGAGCGGCTGGCCGCCGCGCCACGCAGCGTCTTCACCCAGGCCGCCGAGCAGGCCGCGGCGACGATGGCCCGACGCGTGGCCGAGGCCGGCGTCGAGGTCACCCACTCGGTCGTCCCGGGCCGCGCGGTCCAGGGCATCCTGGACTTCGCCGACCAGCAGAAGGCGGACCTGATCGTGGTGGGCGCAACCACCCGCCCGTCCGTGGCGGAGCGCCTCCTGGGCAGCGTCCCGTTAGACCTGATCAAAAAATCAACCCGCCCGGTGGTAGTAATCACCCACCCCAACTCCGCCTGACAAGCAAGGAGTGGTAGCCCACAGGGCAATCCGAGCCGTGGATAGCCCTCTGAGCTACCACTTCCGCCCTGGCCCGTGCGAGCAAGCGAAAAGTGGTAGCCCAGAGGGGCATCCGACGCCTGGATGCCCCTTCGGGCTACCACTTCGGCGTTATCCACAGGGCGTCTGCGGGCGGGGCGGCGGCTGCGGCATGGTCTGCGGTCATGGGTCGACGGGTCGAGGTGCCGAGGCAACTGATGGCGGGGCCGTTCCGCGGGCGTGATGCGGTGGCCCGCGGGCTCGTGACGCGCGACCTCCTGATCGGGCCGTCGTGGCGGCGCCTGCTTCCGGACGTGTACGTCGCCGCGGATGCGGTGACCGATCACCGGACCTGGTGTGCTGCCGTCGCTCTCACCCTGCCCGCGGCCGGAGCGGTCGATCGATACAGCGCGGCCTTCCTGCACGGCCTCGACCTGTTGCCGCCCGATGCCCCGGTGACGGTCACAGTGCCGACCCGCACCCATCTGTGGGCGCACCCGCGAGTGCGCCCGTTCCGCACAGCTCTCGATCCCGCGGACGTCATGAGGGTGGAGGGCATCCCGGTCACCTCCCCGCTACGCACCGCCTTCGACCTCGGCCGCCAGCGGCATCTCGGACCCTCAGTGGTGGCGGTTGACGCGATGTGTCATCGCCACTTGGTGACGATCGCCGACCTGGCGGACTACGCACGAGCGCGACGTCAGCTGCGCGGCGCCCGCCAACTCATCGCCCGCCTGCCGTTGGTGGAGCCGCGAAGCGAATCGGTGATGGAGTCCAGGCTGCGGATGCTTTTCGTGATGGCGGGACTGCCGACGCCGGTCGCTCAGTACGAGGTGCGCGACGAGCAAGGCCGGTTCGTCGCGCGGTTGGACCTGGCTTGGCCGGAGGCGAAAACGGCTGCGGAGTACGAAGGTGATCATCATCGTGAGCGGGAGCAGTTCCGGCGCGACGTCGCCCGGCTCAACGCTCTGCGGAAGGCCGGCTGGACGATTCTCCGTTTCACCGCCCCCGACGTCCACGATCATCCCGACCGCACGGTCTCCCACATGGCCGACGCCCTCAAGAAGAAGTGGTAGCCCAGGAGGCCATCCGCGCCCCCGAAAAGGCCCAGCCCGACCACAAATACC
>NZ_JBFAZH010000384.1:0-6370 GCF_040681735.1 Actinoplanes sp. NPDC051633
CCGGCCGATCGCAGCTTCGCCGTGATCGGGGCCGCGTCCGGGCTGGGGTCGGCTTTGCTGGGCTCGGTCGGCCCGTTGACCGCTCCGTTTTTCCTCGCCTACGGATTGACCCGGGCGGCGTACATCGGCACCGAGGCGGCGAGCGCGCTGACCATGCATCTGGCGAAGATCGCCGCCTACGGGACCGGAGATCTGCTGACCGGACCTGTGCTGCTGTTCGGGGTCGTGCTGACGCCGGCCACGATGGCCGGGGCGTGGGTCGGCAGGAAGATCGTCGGGCGGATCAGCGATCGGGTGTTCGTGATCCTGGTGGAATGCGGTCTGGCCGCCGCGGGCGTCCTTTTCCTGATCGGGTGGTGACCACCGGGCATCGACCGCGGCGACTATCTCGCGCTGCGTACCTTGACGGGCGTGACGGCGGGCAGATCCCCGCGCAGCGGGCTGCGCTGCAGGCCGGTCACCCACATGGCCAGCCGCCGCTGGACCGGACGTAGTCGCCCGACTGTTCCCGTCCCCGCGCGCCGGGCGAAACGGGCGACCGGATGGCGCATCATGGCGACCCTGGTGAGCCGGTCCGTGAAGGTCAGCACCTCGAGCGCCACGGCGCGGCGTCCGCGGTCGTAGGCGTCGAGGCTCGACTCCCCGGCCTGTCCGGCGAGCACGGCGGCCAGCCGGGTGGCCAGGTCGTAGGCGTCCGCGATGCCTGTGTTCATGCCCTGTCCGGCCGCTGGGCTGTGGATGTGGGCGGCGTCGCCGGCGAGGAACACCCGCCCGATGCGGAACCTGGCGGCGACCCGGTGGTGCACCCGGAACGCCGACGACCAGACCGGCTCGACCGCCGAGCGTGCGGTGATGCCGCGATCGCGCAGGAGGGCGTCGACGAACGCGCCGTCCGGCCGGTCGGGCACCTTCACGCCGGCGTCGACGGTGGCGACGATCCGGTGATTGCCGCTGGGCAGCTGGGCAATCACGGTGACGCCGTGGGCGGACATGTTGATGGTGGCCTCGTCGTCGGCCTCGCGTGCGCCGGTGAGCGCCACGTCGGCGAGCACGAACTGCGACGGGTACGTCTGGCCGGGGAAGTCGAGCTTGAGAGCGGTCCGGATGGTGCTGTGCGAGCCGTCGGCCCCGATGAGATAGCGGGCGCGAATGGTGAAGGGCGCGGGTTCGCCGGGTGATCCGGCGGTGCCCGTGACGGTGACGGCGTCGCCGTCTGCGCTCACGGTATGGACGCGGTGCCGGCGGCGTACGGTTCCGGCCGGCTCGGCCAATTGCTGCAGAAGCAGAGCCTCGGTGGTGCTCTGCGGTACGCCGAGGGCGAAGGGATACCGGGTCGGCAGGTCGCCGAAGGGCACCCGTAGAAGGGTTCGGTCGCCGTCCATCATGGCGATGCGGCGGATCTGGCGGCCCGCCGCCACGAGCGCGTCGCCGACCCCGAGTTCGGCGAGCAGTTCGAGGCTTGCCGCGTGGACCAGGGCCGCGTTGGAGGTCGAGGTCGGTTCGGCTCGTGCGTCGAGCAGGACGTACGGGATGCCCAGCTGGGCCAGCCGCACCGCCGCGGTGAGGCCGGTAGGCCCGGCGCCGACGATGACGACTTCTGTGTTCTCCGATTCCACCGGCATGTTTCGCATGACCGAAGCTCCTTCTGCGGGCGTTGTTTCCGATGCGGGTATGCGGTCCGATCCAGTCATGGCAGGTGCGCGATCGTCACGGGCCCCACGTCGGTGCGCACCGTGATGTGGTGTTTCGATGCGGGATCCTCGTCGACGTTCACCGTGGTCTTGCCGACCGACGTGTCGATGTCCAGGGCGTAGGCGGTGGTGTCCGGCACCCGGACGTCGACCGGCCCGAAGCTGGTTGTGGTCCGGACCAGGGTCGGCGGCGCGGCGAACTCCACGGACGCCGCCCCGGCATCGGTCGTGACGGTCACCTCGGCACTGGTGAGCCGGCGAGCCTCTACGGCGCCGGCGTCGGTGGTGATCCGCAGGTTGCCCGCCAGGCCGTCCACCTTGACCGCGCCCGCGTCGGCGGTGATCTCTGCCGACATGGCCTTGGGCATGCGGATGGCGTAGTGGACTTCGCAGCGCACCTTGTCGTCGCCGCAACCGGCGTCGATGAGCCGCAACGTCTGACCGTCCACGCGATGGGTGGTGTCCGGCTTACCTTTCGAGTAGCGGTGCTTCTCGATGACGGTCACGGGGCCGTCAGCCGTGACGATCTCGACCCCGGCGGCGCGGGCGGCGATCGTCAGCGCTGTCAGTCGTTCGTCGATCTGGTAGCTCACCTCGGCCGTGGTGGTCGATGCTGCCGAACAGCCGGCGAGCGGTAACAGGGCAAGGGCCGTCAGGACAGCCGCGGTACGTGGTCTCATGGCGAGCAACCTTCGTGAGTCAGCGGGTGGACGGGGCGGTCGGGACGGCAGGGAAGGGGTCATCGGGAAGCCGCCGCGAACGGTCCGCGGTCGGGGTCGGCCTTGAGCCGACGGGTCGTGCGGTCCTGCCGGATGATCCAGATGCCGGCGGCGGCGACGGCCAGGCCGAGGGGGACACCCCAGGGCGGGATCGCGGCCTGGAAGCCGACCGCACCGGCGACCGCGAGGGCTACCGACAGGGCCGGCGGCAGGCTGCGGGCCCGCCACGACGCGAGACCGAACAGGGCCCAGCCGAGCGCGAAGAGCACGACGCTGACCAGCCAGGCCGCCGACAGCAGAGTCCCGGACCGGTCCGCCTCGAACGTCGCGGGGGCGACCTGGGCGAGCCACGGTACGGCGAATCCCTCGAACCACATGTCGCCGGCCAGGGCGACCGTTCCGGTGGCCGCGGTGCAGAATGCGACCGCTCCGAATCCACCGGCTGCGCGCGCCTGCCGCTCGTACATGGCGACCAGGGCGATCAGGAGCAACGGGAACGCCAGCGCGTACGCCGAGTTGAACGGCAGGAACAGCGGGTCCTTCATCATGGCGACAAGGTCGCTGCGGTCTCCGGTGACGAACATGCCGAGGTGAGCGGCGGCGAACAGCCCGCCGGCGCCGACGGCGATCGACCCGGCATGCGTACTGAGCGGTGACTCGGACATGACCAACCTCCCGAAGCGGTGTGAACTGGCTCGCCGTGAGACTGGTGCGGGCCTGGGTGAGGCGTCTTCACCCGGATGGGCTTTCACCTGGGTGATCCCGCACCTCGCGAGGTGTTCGCGGCCGGCGGCGCAGCGGGTACGGTGATGCCATGCCGGTGGCCGGGGTGCCCGCCGTCCCGCTGATCCGCACCAAGGTGCATGCCCCGATCGCGCGGGCGCTGGTGCCGCGTCCCGCCTTGCTCGAACGACTGGTGCACGGTCCGGCTCGCCGGTTGACGCTCGTTCGCGGTCAGGCCGGTTGGGGCAAGTCGAGTCTGCTCAACGCCTGGTCGGCGGCTGATCCGCGACCGTTCGCGTGGCTGACGCTGGACCGCGGCGACAACGATCCGATCCGGTTCTTCATGTACGTGATCGAGGCTCTTCAGTCGCTGACCGGTACCATCGGCGAGCGGTCCGCCCCGCTCCTTCGCACGCCGGGCGTGGACGTCGTCGAGCAAGTCTTGCCGGTCCTGCTGAACGAGCTGGACGACATCACCGACACCAGCGTGTTCGTGCTGGAGGACTACCACGCGATCGACAACGGCCAGGTGCATGAGGCCGTGTCGTACCTCGTTGATCATGCGCCGAATACCCTCGAGCTGGCCCTGTCCACCCGGGTCGAGCCGCCGCTGCCGGTGTCGCGGCTGCGGGGCCGCGGGCAGCTGCTGGAGATCGCCGTGGCGGACCTGCAGTTCACGCTGGACGAAGCCCAGACCCTGCTGATCACGCATCAGGAGCTCGATCTCGAGCCTCCGGACGTGGCGCGGCTGGTGGAACGCACCGAAGGCTGGCCCGCCGGCCTCTACATGGCCGCACTGTCGCTGCGCGGCCGAACCGACGCCCACGGGTTCATCGACGCGTTCGCCGGGGACGACCGCAACGTCGTGGACTATCTGACGACGGAGGTCCTCACCGGTCAGTCCGCCCGGACCCGCGACTTCATGTTGTTGACGTCGATCCTGGACCGGCTGTGCGCGCCGCTGTGCGACGAGGTCGTCGACGGCACCGGCTCGGCGGCGATGCTGGCGGACATCGAGCGGTCGAACTCATTCCTGCTGGCCCTCGACAACCGACGGCAGTGGTACCGCTATCACCACCTGTTCCGCGAGCTGCTGCGCAACGAGTTGGCCGGCACCGATCCACCGGCCGCCGCAGCGGCCAGCCGGCGCGCCGCCGGCTGGCTGCGCCGGCACGGCGAGCCTGCCGAAGCAATCTCGCACCTCGTGGCCGCCGGCGACCTGGACGAGGCCGGCGAGTTGATCGCCTCCTCGTGGCTACCACTGGCCACCTCCGGCAGGCACGAGACCGTCCGAGCCTGGCTGGACCAGCTCCCCGCCGCTTTCATCGAGAGTGACTCCCGGCTCTGTGTGGCCGGCGCATTGACAGCGATCGCCACCGGCCGGCTCGACGAGGTCGAATACTGGATCAGTCAGGCGGCTCGCGCGCCCGCACGCGGCCCGTTCCACGACGGGTTCCGTTCCGGCGCCGCCGCTGCGGACTGCCTCCGCGCCGTCCACGGCTGGCTGCTCGGTGATCTCGAAGCCTGCCGGACGGCCGGTGAGGCGGCGCTGCGCGGGGCCGACGAGTCGTCGCCGTGGGACGCCGTCACGTGCACCTGGCTGGGCGCGTCCCAGTTCTGGCTCGGACATCGCGAGCAGGGGCTGGCAACGCTGCACGAAGGATTGCGGCGGTGTGAGGCGACACGGTTCCATCCGCCGTGGATCACCTGTCTCGGTCTGCTCGGCCTCGTTCACCAGCTGCGCAGCGATCACGATGCGGCGCGGGCCAGGTCCGAGGAGGCACTGGCGCTGTCGGCGCGGCTGGGACTGGACGAGTACTCAAGAATCACGACGACCGCCCACATCGCCCGGGCCGGCCGGCTGACCCGGGAAGGGCGATGGCAGCAGGCCCGTACGGAACTGACCCGCGTGATCGAGGGGGCGCACCGCGGCAGTGGCCCGGTGGAGATCGCCCACGCCTACCTGGCGCTCAGCGCCGCAGCCCGGGCCGGCGCCGACGAGGCAGCTGCGGACTTGTACGTGGAGAACGCCCGATCGGCGATCAGTGCCTGCCCCGATCCGGGTCCGGTCATCGCCGCCTTGATCGAGCAGGCCGGATCGCCGTCGAACCGTCCGCGCCGAGCGGTGTCGCGCCGCACGTCACCACCGCCCGACTTCAGCGAACGGGAAACGGCCGTGCTTCGTCTTCTGGCCGGCAAGTTGTCCCAGCGCGAGATCGGCGGTGCCCTCTTCATCTCCTTCAACACCGTCAAGACGCACTCGCGAAGCATCTTCCGCAAGCTCGGCGTCCAGACGCGCGCCGACGCCGTCGCCCGCGCCCGGGAGCTGGGTCTGATCCACTGACCCGGCGTTCATCTCACCCTGGGGGATGCCCACTCACCCACATCCGAGAGATGGTCGAAGCCCAACCCAGCCGCACAGGAGGAACCAATGCAATCGAGGCGCTACACCGTCACGATTGAGGGCCGCCTCGGCACCCGTTTCACCGACGCGTTCCCCGGCGCCACAATCGACTCCGGGAACGGGCAGACCCGCCTCGTCACGGGACCCTTCGACCAGGGGCAGCTCCACGGACTCCTCACTCGCGTCCGTGACTTCGGGCTCGAGCTCGTCTCCGTCGAACCCATGCCCGACATGTGACGAGTGGAACCACGTTGCCCACCTGCCCGGCGGGTCAGGCCGGCGGGGTCAGCGGCGGGCCGATCAACTTCGTCAGTCGTTCCGCCTGGGCGAGCTCTGCCAACGCGTCCGGGATGTCCTGGCCGGACTCGCGCGCGAGCATCCGCTCGAACCGTCGTTCGAACCCGCCGGGCGCGAACAGGCACAGGATCCGGGCGTCGGTCGTACCGTGGTTGGCCAGCGTGTGCGGGGCATTCCTCGGTGCGAAGACGAACAAGCCGGGACCACCGGTGACGATGTCGGCGCCGACTCGGAAGGTCGGCTCGCCGGCGAGCACGTAGAAGCCCTCGCCGTGGGTGGGGTGAAGATGGAGCGGCGGGCCCGCCGTGCCAGGCGTCATCGTCATCTCCACCACACCGAGATCGTTCTGGCTGTCGGCCTGGTTGAGCAGGACTGCCAGCGGAGCGGCGTCCGGGCCCGGTTGCCTCACTCCGGGAAGGCTTGTCATGGCCGTTCCTCCTTAGGGTGCACGCCTTCTCCGTCTGTGCCGGCACCACCGCCGACCTGCTCTATCATGCCGGTTCCTCCTTGTTTCCGGGCGCTCAATATTTGCCATG
>NZ_JBFAZH010000385.1:0-6345 GCF_040681735.1 Actinoplanes sp. NPDC051633
GGCCACCATCTGTACTTGCTGGCGATCGTGCGGATCAGCGACCGGGAGCAGCCGCTGTACACCGAAACGCTCGAGGTGACGGTGACCATCGGCGAGGACGACGACAGCGACCGGATCCTGGAGAAGCGGAAGACGACGCCGAAGCCGGTCGTGACCCACCGGACGATGCGGCCGATCGTGCCGGACGAGGACCGGGTGGCGCGGCTGGACGACATCGCCTTCAAGGCCGAGGTGAAGAACGCGGGCGGCACGATCACCGGTCTGCCGCTCCGCGAGCAGGTCCGGCGTCTGCGCGCCTGGCTGGTCTTCGACCCGGCACTCACCGCCCCGACGGAATGGCAGGTGGAATACCGGCCGAAGGGATTGTGGCGGCCGCTTCGCGAACGCGGCTGGGACTGGCTGAAGTGGGACGATCGCCTGCCCACCGCCGACGGCGGCCCGACGGCGCTGACCCGATTTCAGGTGACCTTCGTCTTCCCGGGCAGCGACCAGCCGCCCAGCGTCAAGGAGCAGCACGGATTCGGCACCCAGGCGGAGCCACAGCGATCGGGCGGGGGCTGGGCCGTGGAGTGGCGGGACGAGCGGCCCGCCGGCCGGCACTACGCGTGGGACCTCACGCAGACGACCGGCGATGCCGGGTAGCCGCCGGCACGGGTGTCCTATGAGGCGTAATGCAGGATCACGTTGTGCACGTGATGCGTCTTGTCCGACCCGCGGAACTCGACCTCGTAGATGTGCTGGCCGACGTGGATCGCGATGACGCCGGTCGAGAAGTACTGCCCGGCGAAGCTCTTGTTGCTGACCACGCTGACGCTGCTGATCTTCGAGTAGGGGATGCTCGTGATCGCGAAGCGTTTGCCGGCGAACGACTTGTCCTGAATGATCACCCGGCGGGTGGTCAGCCCGATGAAGCCCGTCCCGACGCCGACCGCGTCGTACACCGCGATGATCTGCTCGCCGTCGAGCAGGCCGCTCTCGATCTGCTTGAGCTGACTCTTGTTGTCGAAGACCGGTGCCGTCATGCGATCAAGCCTAGGACGCTTGGACCACCGTCTTGTACGCGTCCTCGATCCGCGCCGCCAGGGTCACCTGACCATGGGTGATGTCGTCACTTTCGCCCGCACTCAGGCAGATCTGGGTGTGACCGTCCGTACGCCGGATTGCGGGGCGTATGCGTAGTGTGTCGGCGGCCACTTTGATTCGTTCGGTCAATGCGGCATGCTGACTGTCGTCACATGCGAGAACTCTTCGCAGCTCAGCGCCGTTCTGGGTCCAGCCCTGTAACAGCGTGAGCGCGTCGGTCAGATAGTCGGAACGAGCCGATCGCTGCCTTCTGGCCCGCATCGCCGCACCCCCTTGGCGTCGTTGCCGGCTTGTGGCCAAACTGTCGCCGTGTCGTCATGGTCGGTCCTGACAGTCTTGTCTGCGGTGTCAAACATGTCCACGCCCACATATACGTGTTCTCCCGACGATCGGGACGGCTCGGGCAACCTGAACGTTGCCTTTTTGTGGAATGCTCTCAGTCCATGCGCTCGACATCACCCAGGGTCATCGTCGCCGCGGTGATCATCGTCGGCGGGCGGGTGCTCGCGTGCGAACGCTCGGCTCCGCCCGAGGTGGCGGGCAAGTGGGAGTTCCCGGGTGGCAAGGTCGAGCCGGGGGAGACCGACGAGCAGGCGCTGGCCCGCGAATGCCTCGAGGAGCTGGGCGTCCGGGTGTCGGTCGGCGCGCGCGTCGGCCCCGACGTGTCGCTCGCACACGGCCGGGCGGTGCTGCGCGTCTTCTCGGTCGAGCTGCTCGGCGGCGACGTTCCCCGCGCGCTGGAGCACACCGCGATGCGCTGGCTCGGCCCGGACGAGCTGACCAGCGTGCGATGGCTCCCGGCGGACAAGCCCATCGTCGCCGAGCTGCCCCAACTGCTGCTGGGCCGGGTTTCGTAGTCGCCCAACCCGAACGCCCTAGGAGAACGTCTTGCGCAGCTCGCGCTTCAGCACCTTGAAGCTGGGGCCCAGCGGGAGCTGCTCGACGAAGCGGACCTGCCGCGGGTACTTGTGCCGGCCCAGCTTCTCCTTGCTCCACTCGATGAGCTCCTCCGCGGTGATCCCGCCGGCGGAGCCGGCCTGCGCCGGATCGCCCGCCGGCACCACCACCGCGCAGATCTCCTCGCCGAACGTCGCGTCCGGTACACCGATCACCGCGACCTGCTGCACCGCCGGGTGCCGGGCCAGGGCCTCCTCGACCTCGCGCGGATAGACGTTGAACCCGCCGCGGATCACCAGGTCCTTCTTGCGGTCGACGATCGTGATGAAGCCCTTGTCGTCCTTGCGGCCCAGGTCGCCGGTGCGGAACCAGCCGTCGAACAGCGCCTCCGCGGTCGCCTCCGGCCGGTTGTGATAGCCGGCGAAGACGCAGTGCCCGCGGATCACGATCTCGCCGAGCTCGCCGACCGGCAGGAAATCGATGCGCTCGTCGACCTCGGCGCGCGCGATCTCGGCCTCGACACCCCAGATCGGGTGGCCGATCGTGCCCGGCTTCGTGCCGAACGCCGGCTGGTTGGTCGTCGCCGTCGGTGAGGTCTCGGACAGGCCGTAGCCCTCGTAGATCGGCGCCTGGAAGACCTCGGTGAACTTCTCCAGCACCGCGACCGGCAGTGAGGCGCCACCGGAGAAGGCGAGTCGCAGGTCGGGCAGCCGCTCCGCCTTCTGCGCCGCCTCCAGCAGCCCGATGAACATGGTCGGGACGCCGTAGAAGATGGTCGCCTGCTCGCGGACCATCAGCTCGATCGCGGCCTCGCCGGTGAACCGGGGCAGCAGCACCAGCGTGCCGCCGCTGCGGAAGGTGCCGTTCATCGCGACGCTCTGCCCGTACGTGTGGAACAGCGGTAGGCAGCCCATCGAGATGTCGTCGGGATGCGGGTCGTGCACGTCGAACGTGTTCACGGTCGCGTTCATCACCAGGTTCAGGTGGGTCAGCAACGCGCCCTTGGGCTGCCCGGTGGTGCCGCTGGTGTAGAAGATGACCGCGACGTCCTCGGCCTCCCGCGTCACGTACGTGTGCAGCGGCTCGGCGTCGGTGGAGAGCCGCTCGGTGGACTCCACCGGGATGCCGGCCAGCGACGCCGCCTTCGTGGCGGACTCGACCTGGCTCGGGTGGGCGATCAGCAGCTTGGCGCCGCTGTCACGCAGGACGTAGCCCAGCTCGTCCGGCGTCAGCAGCAGGTGCATCGGGACGATCGTGGCGCCCACGGCCAGGGCCGCGTAGTACGCCCGCGGGAAGTCGATGACGTTGGGGATCTGCAGGGCCACCGTGTCGCCGGGGCCGATGCCCAGCTCACGCAGCCCGGCCGCCCAGGATCGGGCCTGCTGCCACAACTGCGAGTACGTGAAGCGGGCGCCGGTGTGGTCGATGACTGCCACCTTGTCAGGCTTCTTGCGCGCCGACTCGGCCAGGATCGTGGCGAGCGACAGAACGGTCATGCGAGGTGACCTCCGATCTTGGTGTACCCGCGCAGGAGATCGCGCGAGATGATCAGGCGCTGCATCTCGTCGGTGCCCTCGTAGATGCGGATCAGCCGGACCGCCCGGTACCACCGCTCGATCGGCAGCTCACGGGTGTAGCCCATGCCGCCGTGGATCTGCATCACCCGGTCCATCACCCGGTTGACCATGCCGGCGCCGTACAGCTTGGCGTGCGAGGCCGAGTGCCGGAAGTCCAGGCCCTGGTCCACGACCCAGGCGGCCTTGAGGACGAGCCAGCGGGCCGCCTCCAGCTCCGTCTCCGAGTCGGCGATCATCCACTGGATCGCCTGGTTGTCACCGATCTTGCGGCCGAACGTCTCGCGGGTGTTGGCGTAGTCGATCGCCATCTGCAGGGCCCGCTCGGCGCTGCCGATCGCGGCCGATGGGATCAGGTAGCGGCCGCGGCCGATCCACTTCATCCCCAGCTCGAAGCCCTGGCCGATCTCGCCGAGGATGTTGCGGGCCGGCACCCGGACGTCGTCGAAGATCAGCGCGGCCGGGCGGGCCGGGCCCATCGTGTCGATCGCCTCGGAGCGCCACCCCATCGAACGGTCCACCAGGAACGCCGTCGTGCCGCCGCCGCGGACACCTTTCTCGCGGTCGGTGACCGCGACGACGATGCAGAAGTCCGCCTCGTTGCCGTTGGTGATGAACGTCTTCTCGCCGTTGAGGACCCAGTCGTCGCCGTCCTGGCGGGCGCTCAGCTTGATGTTCGCCGCGTCCGACCCGGCGCCCGGCTCGGTGATCGCGAAGCAGGAGATGCGGTCGCCCTCGATGGTCGGGATCAGGAACTCCCGCTTCTGGTCCTCGTTGGCGTAATACAGGATGTTGTCCGCCTCGCCGCCGAAGGTGAACGGCGCGTACGTGCGGCCGACCTCGGTCCAGATCAGCGACTGCATCACGGCGGGGAGGTCCATGCCGCCGTACTCCTCCGGCGTGCCCAGGCCCCAGAAGCCGAACTTCTTCGCCTTCTGCCGGAGCTCGACCAGCTCGCTGCGCTCGAGGCCGGGTTGGTTGGCCCGCTCCCGCCTGAGCACGTCCTGCTCCAGCGGCATCACCTCCCTCGCGATGAACTGACGTGCCGTGTCGCGGATCGCGCGTTCCTCATCGCTCAAGGAGAAGTCCATGGCATTAAACTAGCGGTGTAAGTTTTAACACGTCCAGTGCGAAAACTTGATTCACAGGAGATCTTCATGGCGCGTCCCCGGCAGGTCCTGCTCACCCGCGAGCGGATCGTCGAGGCCGCCGCCGCGCTGGTCGACGCCGAGGGGCTGGAGGCGGTGTCGGTGCGCCGGCTCGCCACCGAGCTCGGCGTCGCCGGACCCTCGCTCTACCACCACTTCGCCACCAAGGCGGAGATCCTCGACGCGGTCGCCGACGCGGTGATCGCGCAGGTGGACACCTCGGCGTTCGGCACCACCGAGTGGGCCAAGGCCCTGCGGCTCTGGGCGCAGTCCTACCACGCCGTGCTCGCCGCCCACCCCAACATCGTGCCGGTGCTGGCGCAGGGTCCGGGCCGTCGCCCGGCCGCCCTCGCCATGGCCGACACGGTCTACGGCGCACTGATCGCGGCCGGCTGGTCGCCGTCGCGCGCCACCCACATCGGCGCGCTGCTGCGCTACCTGGTCACCGGTTCGGCCCTGGGCTCGTTCGCGCTCGGCTTTCCCGGCGACCCAGAGCTCTACGAGAAGTACCCTCACCTCCACCGTGCCCACCACCTGGCGGAACACCGGGCGCGTGTGGATGAGGGAGCGTTCGTCCTCGGCCTCGAGACGCTGGTCTCGGGCCTCGAATCCCTCCTGCAGAACGGGGTTGAACGATGACGTCATCCACCGTCCGCGACCACCTCTACATCGGCGGTCAGTGGGTCGCGCCCGCGGGCACCGGCACGATCGAGGTGCAGAACCCGGCCACCGAGGAGGTGCTCGGGCACGTGCCCGAGGGCACCGCGGCCGATGTGGACGCCGCGGTCGCCGCCGCCCGGTCCGCCTTCGACTCCTGGGCCGGCACGCCGATGGCCGAGCGTGGCGCGGTCCTCGACCGCCTGCACGGCGCGCTGGCGGCGCGGGCCGCCGACATCGGCGAGACCGTCGGGCTCGAGCTGGGCACGCCGGTCAAGATCGCTCAGGCGGTCCAGGCGGGACTTCCGCTCGCCGTCCTCAGGGGGTACGCGGACCTGGCGCTGCAACCGCCGGCCGAGCAGACCATCGGCAACTCGCTCGTGGTCCGCGAGCCGGTCGGCGTGGTCGGCGCGATCACCCCGTGGAACTACCCGCTGCACCAGGTCGTGGCCAAGGTCGCGGCGGCGCTGGCGGCCGGTTGCACGGTGGTCCTCAAGCCCAGCGAGCTGACCCCGCTGACGGCGTACCTGCTCTTCGACGCCGCGCACGAGGTCGGGCTGCCGGCCGGGGTGCTGAACCTGGTCACCGGCACCGGACCGGTCGTCGGGCAGGCGATCGCCGGCCACCCCGACGTCGACATGGTGTCGTTCACCGGCTCCACCGCGACCGGCCGGGCCATCTCGCACGCGGCGGCCGACCGGATCGCCAAGGTCGCGCTCGAGCTGGGCGGCAAGTCGGCCAACGTGATCCTGGAGGACGCCGACCTGACCAAGGCGGTGAAGGTGGGCGTCGGCAACGCGTTCCTCAACTCGGGACAGACGTGCACCGCGTGGACCCGGATGCTGGTGCACCGCAGCCTCTACGACGACGCGGTGGCGCTGGCCGCCTCGACACATGAAAGTACCAACTCAACAACACACTAACGCCTGTTGGTTCCAACCAATAGGAAATTGGAATAAGCAATTAGTATAATGAGAGTATAATGT
>NZ_JBFAZH010000386.1:0-6337 GCF_040681735.1 Actinoplanes sp. NPDC051633
CCGGTCCGCCAGCCCGACGCGGTCGAGTGCCTCGGCAACCACGGCGCGGTCGGCCGCGCGGGCCGGGCGCCACCATCCGATCCGCCGGTAGCGGCCCATCATCACGACCTGCCGCACGCTGACCGGGAAGTCGGCGTCCAGCGTGTCGGTCTGCGGGACGTAGCCGGCACGTCCCCGTGCCGCGGCGGGATCGTCGCCGAGCACGATCGCCGAGCCGGACAGAATCGGCACCAGGCCGAGCACCGACTTGATCAGCGTGGACTTTCCGGCGCCGTTCGGTCCGACCAGTGCGAGCCGCCCGCCGGGAGGCAGGTCGAGGGTCACGTGGGTGAGCACCGGTGTCCGCTGGTAGCCCACGCTCACCCCCGCGTAGTGCAGGACGGCGCCCATCGTCAGCCGCCCAGTGCCGAGACGATCACCTGCGTGTTGTGCCGCTCGGCGCCCAGATACGTCCCTTCCGGCGTACCCGGCTCTCCCAGACTGTCGCCGAACAGGGCGTCCTCTCCGCCGACCACCTTGACCCCCGCCTGCTGGGCGATCGCGTCGGCGCTCTTGGGCGGCAGCGAGCTCTCGGTGAAGATCGCCGTCGTGCCGGTCGCCTTGATCTTCGCGACCAGATCGCTGAGCTGGCGCGCGGACAGCTCCGCCGAGGTGTCCAGGCTCGGGATGACCGAGCCGACGAACTGCAGTTTGTAGCGGTCGACGTAGTAGCCGAAGGCGTCATGGTTGGTGACCAGCTTGCGGTCCGCGGCCGGCAGCCGCGCAAATGCGGCCTCGTTGTCGGCGTCCAGCTTGTCGAGCTCGGCCGAGTACGCGGTCAGGTTCGTGGTGAACGTGGCGGCCTTGGCCGGGTCCGCCGCGGCCAGGCCCTTCTCGATGTTGGCCGCCATGACCTTGGCGTTCCGCGGGTTGTGCCAGATGTGCGGGTCGTGCTCCTCGTCCGCGTGCTCCTCGCCCTCCCCGGCGTGCTTCTCGCCCTCCTCGTGGCCGCCTTCGCGGAGGGTGACGCCCTGGCTGGAGTCGACCACGGTGCCCTTGAAGCCGGACGCCTCGATCGTGCGATCGAGCCACCCCTCCAGGCCGACACCGTTCTTGACGACGACGGTCGCAGCGCTGATCGCCTGGATGTCGGCCGGTGTCGGCTCGAAGTCGTGCGGGTCGACGTTCGGCTTGATGATCTGGGTCACCGCCACGTCGGAACCGCCGATGTTGCGCACGAAGTCGGCGACCTCCGGGGTCGTCGCGACCACGGCGAGCTGCTTGCCGCTCGTCGCCGGGGCCGCGCCGCCCGAGCCTGCGTCGTCCGAGCCGCAACCGGTGAGGACCGTGGCGAGGACGGTGGCCGTCGCGAGCACAGAGGTGCGTTGCCGGTATCCCATGGTTTCACTCCTGTCCGAGGAGCGAAACGATAATGGTTTTCACGATCAATCGTCTAATGGCAAGATGACGATCTGTTGCACTGATTCACGCGGCGGAGGACTGGAGCCGGAGGTGGTGCTCGGCGACCGTCCGGGTCGCCGGCGGCGCGAAGACCTCGGCCACCACCTGCCGCGCCCACCGCATCCGGGCCACCGAGGCCTCCGGGGCGTCACCGAACTCCTGCGCCATCCGGGCCGCGCAGCCGCGCACACCCATGCGGCGAATGGTCCGTGCCAGCTCCGACCGCACCTCTGCGGCGCTCGGCTCGGCGGAGATCTGCAGGGCCGAGGCGAAGAGCGCTTCGGACCGCACGTCGTTGAGGTTGAGAGTGGACATCGCCGGCCCCCTTGCCGATAACTGTTCTTCTTACCCTTACGTCGAATCGGAGGTGCGGAATTCGACACCGGAACGGCCGTTCGACGCAGAAAATTTCTGCGTCATGGCGTCGGGATGCGATCGCCCGCCTCGAGCGCGCGCGCGAGGGCGCCGAGCAGTTGGTCGGCGCTGACGGGCTTGTCCAGCAGGACGGCGCCGGCCGGAAGGGCGCTGCGCGCGGCGAGGACGGACTCGGCGTAGCCGGACATGAAGATCACCGGGAGATACGGCCGGTCGAGTCGCAACTCGCGGGCGAGGTCCGGTCCGTGCGTGTCGGGCATGACCACGTCGCTCAGCAACAGGTCGATGCCGTCCACGCGGCGACTCAGCTCCCGGGCTTCGGCGGCCGTGGCCGCCGGCAGGGCGGTGTATCCGCTGCGGCTCAGGATCCGCTCGGTGAGGGCGCGCAGGCCGTCGTCGTCCTCGACCAGCAGGATTGTCTGCCCGGCGCCGGGAGCCGGGGCGGTCACCGTCTGCTGGACGGTCTCCGCGGCATCCTCGGTGATCGGCAGCAGGGCGGCGACGGTGGTGCCGTGGCCCGGCTCGGAGTAGATCTGGGCGTGGCCACCGGCCTGGGTGATGATGCCGTAGATGGTGGCCAGGCCGAGTCCGGTGCCCTGGCCGACCGGCTTGGTCGTGAAGAACGGTTCGAAGGCCCGCTCCAGCGTGGCCTTGCTCATCCCGGTGCCCGTGTCGCTCACCCGCAGCCGCATGTAGCGGCCGGGCAGCGCGCCCGGGTGCTGAGCCGTGTAGTGCTCGTCCACCGTCACCTCGTCGGTGTCGATGGTCAGCGTGCCGCCGCCGGGCATGGCGTCGCGGGCGTTCACGGCCAGGTTCACCAGGACCTGCTCCAGGCGACCGGCGTTGGCTCTGACCGGGCGCGACTCCGGGGTCAGACGGGTGATCAGGGTGACGTCCTCGCCGAGGGTCCGGCGCAGGAGCTTCTCCACGTCGGCGACAACGCGGTTGAGATCCAGCACCTCCAGCTCGGCAAACTGGTCCGCCCGAGCGAACGCCAGCAGCTGCCGGGTCAGGCCGGCGGCCCGGTCCCCGGCCGCGACGATCTCCAGAAGGTCCGCATGCAGGCGGCGCCAGGCGGGGTCGCCGCCCGTCATCTCCGCCACGTCGGCGGCGGACATGCTGGCGTACCCGTTGATGATGCCGAGCAGATTGTTGAAGTCGTGGGCGATCCCACCGGCGAGCTGGCCCAGGCTCTCCAGCCGCTGGGACTGCCGCAGCCGTCGCTCCAGCTGTTCCCGCTCGGTGACGTCGTCGAGGATCGCGCAACGCACCGTACGCCCGGCGAAGGCGGTGAGGTGTGAGGTCACCTCGACGTCGGTGACCGTGCCGTCCTGCTTGATGTGGCGCAGCCGGCGGCCGCGTTCCACCGGTGCCGCCACGGCCACGCCCTGCGCCACGAGCGCCGCGTCATCGACCGGGCACAGCTCTATGACGGTCATGGCGAGAAGCCGGTCCCGCGGATACCCGAAGTAGCGGACGGCGGCGTCGTTCGCGGCCACGAGATGCAGCGTCTCGACGTCGTACAGATAGATCGGGTACGGACTCGCGTCGAACATCTGCCGGTAGTTGCGCTCGTGCTCACGGGCGACCTCCTCGGCCTTGCGACGCTCCGCAAGTTCACTGTCGACGGTGGCGAGCAACGCGGCGAACTCCGCTCCGAGGCCGCTGACCTCCCGCGGCCCGGAGACGGTGACGGCACTCTCCAGGTCGCCGGTCCGCGCGGCGATCTGCACCGCCGCGCGCAGCCTCCGGATCGGCCGGGTGATGCGCCGATACACCAGCAAGGTCGCCAGCAAGCCGGCGAGCAGCCCGATCGCGGCGATCACCGCCTGCCGCCGCGCCAGCCGGTGAGCGCCGGCCAATGCCGCCGACCGATCCCCGCCGGCGAACACCCGCCAGCCGGGCCCGTCGACGGCCGCTTGCCCGTACACCCGGTGCCGGCCCTCGACATCCATCCCGTCGCCCGTGGCGTCCGGCGGGGCGAAGCGGCTGCTGCGCAGTGCCGTGCCGGCCCACCGCGCGCCATCGGGCCACCGGGCCAGAACGGTCCCGGCGTCGCCGGTGGTGACCAGGAATTCCAATCCGCGGGGTCCGCCGAACAGATCGGCGACCGTCGCGCCCAGCCGCACCAGATCGACGAACGCGACCACCGCTCCCAGGCCGGGAATGGGCGCGGTGACCAGAACGGCCGGCCGCCCGGTCCGGCCGTCCACCACCGGGCCGGTCACCTGCGCGGCCCGGGTCACCGCCGACAGCCATGGCACCTTGCGGTACGCGGCATCGTCGCCGGTCAACGGCCGCGACGAGCAGGCGACCGTGCCGTCGCGGCCCAGCAGGTCGAGATGGCCGTCATCGGGGCCGCCGAGGCTGAACGACAGCCGGCAGGAGGCCGGATCGGCGAACACCTCCCCGGCGGCCGGGCTCGTCGCCACCGCATCGACACTCGACCGGACGACCTTGAGACTCTCCCCGATCTTCTTGGCGGCCTGCTGGGCGCCGAATCTCGCCTCCGCGCGGGCGACCGACAGCCCGTCGCGCTCCGCGAGAATCCAGCCGGAGGCGAGCGCGACGACGCCCGCCAGCACGAACAGCGCCACCAAGCCGGCCAGGTAGGTCCGCAGCGGCCACTGCCCGCGACGCGCGGACGTGCTGTCCAGTCCGTTCCCCCGCTGCACCGGTGCCCCGATCCCGAGCGCGACGGCGTACCGCCATCGATCAGTACGACCACGCGATTTTCGCGACGTGGCCCAATGACGGTACCGCCGGAATCTGCCCGCCGGTCCCGGTCCGCGAAATGGCCCGGCCAGCCGTTTCAGGAGGGGCTGATATGGCGTGTGAGGTCCGGTGACCGGCCGAGTTGCGTCTTGCTCTCGCTCAGGCCTCCTGCGGCCGGCCGTGGCCGGTCCGTGCGTCCACCGGGCCGATCCAATCGGCCAGCCGATGCAGCGCACCAGCTGTCCGGACACGGAATCTCGGCGGCCGGGGTTGCGGGTCCGCAATCACGGGCGCGTCCGGCAAGGCGGAGTGCGAGGCTTCCCGGGCCTGCTGTACGCCGCGCCGCCCCAGGGCGTAGTAGGTGAGTATCAGCATGACTCCTCCTCAAGCTACCGGCTAAACTGTCTTAGGTAGCAGCATAGTTGACGTGCTGCCAGCAAAATAGCTTTAGACGGTAGGTAGATTCGATGACTGACGCACCAGTGACCGGCGGGGTGGCAGACCTCGTCCGCAACGGTGGAGTGCTGTGCCTGGACTACATCAACACGGTGGAGCCCCGGACCGGTCCGGTGTCCCGGGAGTGGCTGAACGGGTATTCAGACCTGGTGGAGTGGGCCCGGCACGGCGGCCTCCTCGACGAAGCAGCGGCGGGCGTCCTGCTGCGCGCGGCCGCCGACCGGCCCGCAGCGGCGCAGACCGCCTTCCAGGCCGCCATCAACCTGCGCGAGGTGATGTTCCGGCTGTTCGCGGCGATCGTCGAGAACACCGCGCCGCTCGACGAGGATCTCGAGGCGCTGCGGCGCGCCTTCTCGGACGCGACACGGCACGGCCGGCTGGTGCCGCACGCCGGCGGATTCGATTGGATCTGGGACGCTGGCGTCTCGGCCGTAGCCGGCGGCGATCCCGCAGACTCGCTGGACCGGCCCTGGTGGCCGATCGCCGCCTCGGCGGTCGAGCTGCTCACCCACGGTCCCCTCGACCGGATCAAGCAGTGCCCCACCGACGTCGGCTGTTCCTGGCTCTTCATCGACACCACCAAGAACCGCAGCCGCCGGTGGTGCAGCATGGACGACTGCGGCAGCCTGATCAAGGCCCGCCGGCAGACCGACCGGCGGCGCGCCGACCGTCGCCGCACGGGAACCTGACGGCGAAGCTCAGGTCAGGGCTGCCGGTCCGGCGTCGGCACCGTGGTCGCGGTGACGATCTTCTGCAGTGCGGCGACGTGGCCGCGGTAGGCCTTGACGCCCTGACGGGTCAAGGACAACCACACACGGCGGGAGTCGGTGCCGAGGCGCTCCTGCCGCACGTACCCGGCGTCGACCAGTGCCGCGACCTGTTTACTCAACGCTGAGGGGCTGAGGTCGAGGTTGTCCTTGATCACCGACAGCTCCAGCGTGGTGCCGGCGGCGAGCATCGCGCAAATGCGCAGCCGATGCGTCGGGTGGATGACGGGGTCGAGCCTCTCGGTCACCGGGGCCGTCCCGTCGATCTGCGGTGCGCCGCGCTGCCGGCGAGGTAAATGACGGCGGCAGCGACCGACAGAACGATGATCGGCCAGGCCCGATCGGTCAGGCCCGCGACGGCGATGGTGGCGACGACGCACAAGGTTGAAGCGGCGACCGCAGCGAGGAACACCCGGCTGGTCGGCAGGGTCCACGGGGTACCCATCCGGTATCCGGCCGTGACGTTGACGCCCACGATGGCGACGGCGACGGCGAGCAGCGCGGAGTTGCGGTGCTCCTGGAGCAGGGACGTCGACGCCATGGCGCCCACCAGGACGGCGTTGACCAGGTAGATCCATGTCGGC
>NZ_JBFAZH010000387.1:0-6320 GCF_040681735.1 Actinoplanes sp. NPDC051633
CCTGGCGACCGGCATGAGCTTCGGCAACGCGCTGCGGGAGATGGGTCAGTTCGACACCGCGCTGCACTACTGCGGGCAGGCCGCGGAGGGGTACGCGACCGCCATGGGCGCGGAGAACCCCCTCGTGCAGGCGGCGCGGGTCAACATCGCCGCGATTCACTTGGCGCGGGGGGACGGGCACCGCGCGGCGGAGATCCTCGACGCGGCTCTCGACGCGCTGACCGGGCGGCTGGGGGAGCGGCATCCGTTCACCGTGCTGGCCACGGTGAACCGTGCCGGGGCGGCGTCGATGGTGGATCCGGCATCGGCGCCGTCGTGGTGGGCCCGTGCCTATGAGCGGTCCCGCGACGTCTTCGGCGGGGAGCACCTGGACACGCTCCTCACGGCGGCCGGTCTGGCCGCCGACCGGCCGGCCGGCACGGACGAGGACGGTTCGCGGCCCGGTCTCGACCAGGTGCTCGCCGTCCTGCGCCGGCGGTTCGGCGCCGGTCATGCGCTGGTGACCCGGGTGGCCGAGGGGTCGAGAATCGTCGTCGACATCGAGCTGCCCTCTGCTTGATCTCAGCTTTGACAAATGTTGTCAGGTCTTGTCAGGGGAACGGGCAATCGCCGTGGCCGCCGCGCTTGAATCGCCTCGGTCCCGTATTTTTTGTGCGCGTGTCCGACGTGCGAATCTTGACAAAACATGAATTCTCAACGCTTACACTCGCGTTCGTAGCACTTGCTGGCAGGCTCTCCACACTTCCTGTCCGGTGTGGCGGGAGGTCACGGTGACGGTCGATGCCACAGACGAGTCGACGGGCGGTGAGCCGTGGGCGCCGCTGGTCGACCTGTCCGACGTCGCGCTCGATCGCCCGGTTCGCGACGATGGCGGGATGATCGATCTGGCGCTGCGCCGCGTGCTCGACAGCCTGCACGACCGTGACGGTGTGATCAGCTCCTTCGGCTCCTTCGTTTCGGACACCTGACGGGGGCCGTCGTGGGACGGACCGTACTCGTCGATGACCTCCGGGCGGTGCACGAGCGGGCGGCGCCCTGGCCGTACGCCGAACTCGACGTCGCCGCGCTCCGGGCCGCCGGGCACTCCGCTGTGCCGTTCCGCGAGATGGTGCTGAAGGTTCACCAGCGGTGCAACCTCGCCTGTGACTACTGCTATGTCTACGAGCTCGCCGACCAGAGCTGGCGTGACCGGCCCCGCATCATGCCGGACCGGGTGCGCACCGCGGCGCTGACCCGCTTCGCCGATCACGCGCGGCGGCACGGGCTCTCGCGTGTCCGGATCGTGCTGCACGGCGGCGAGCCGCTGCTCTACGGTTCCGCGCGGCTCGCCGCCCTCGTCGCGGAGGCGCGGACGGCGTTCGGCGAGGGCTGCGAGGTCGAGTTCGGCATGCAGACCAACGGCGTCCTGCTGGACGAGCCGGTGGTGGCGATGCTGGTCGAGCAGGGCATCGCCGCCGGGGTCAGCGTCGACGGAACGGCCGCCGATCACGACCGGCACCGCCGGACGCGCGGCGGGCTCGGCAGCTTCGCCGCGGTGGCACGCGGCTTGGACCTGCTCCGGCGCCCGGAGAACGGGGCCGCGTACGCGGGACTGCTGTGCACCGTCGCCGCCGACACCGATCCGATCGCCTGCTACGAGCAGCTCCTGAGCTTCGATCCGCCGTCGATCGACCTGCTGCTCCCGCACGCGAACTGGCAGAACCCACCGGCCCGGCCGGGCGCGGCGGCAGCACCGCACGCCGATTGGCTCATCGCGTTCTTCGACCGGTGGCACGCGGACGGTGCGACCACGCGCGTCCGGCTCTTCGACAACACCATCAGCCTGGTGCTCGGCGGCGCGAGCCGCAGCGAGCAGGTGGGTCTCAGCCCGTCGGGGGTGGTCGTGGTCGAGTCGGACGGCGCGATCGAGCAGGTCGACGCGCTGAAGAGCGCGTATCAGGGGGCGAGCGCCACCGGCCTCAGCGTGCTGCGCGACGATCTCGACGCGGCGCTCGACGACCCGGGCATCGTGGCCCGCCAGATCGGGAAGGCGGCGTTGTCCGACGAGTGCCGGGCGTGTCCGGCGGTCGACTTCTGCGGCGGCGGCCACTACGCCCACCGCTACCGGCCCGGCGTCGGATTCCGGGCCCCTTCCGTGTACTGCGCGGATCTCCGCGTGTTCATCCGGCACGTCTACGACCGCGTTGCCGCCGACCTGTCAGAGCGCCCCGGGAGCACGACATGATCGACCTTCGGCTCACGCCGGCCGCGTTCGACGGGCTCGCCGGCGGGTACGGCGGCCGGACCGGCATCGGGGAGCTGCGGGAGGCGCAGGTCAGCAAGCACCTCTTGCTGATCCGCTTCCTCCTGGACCAGCTGCCGGCCACCTCCACGAGCCCCGGGAACCTGCTCGAGCGGTCACGCGTCGCGGCACCCGAGGAGTTCCGATCGGTCATCGGCGCTCCGCTGGTGGGCGCGTGGGCGGCGATCGCCGGGCGGGCGGCCACCCTCGGCACGGTCGCCGAGGCCGATCTGAGCCACCTCAACGCGATCGCCATCGTCGCCGCGGCGGCGACCGGGGTCGACGGGTGCGTCCAGGTCCCCGTCCAGCACGGCCGGGCGGTGCTGCCCGGCCTGGGTGCCGTCGTGGCCGGTGACGCCGCCACCGTGGCGGTGACCGCCCAGCGTGGGCGCCTGCTGGTCACGACGGACCGGGGAGGCCTGGAGGTGCCGGCCGGCCCCGAGCGGGAGGTGTCGGGGTGGGAGCCGGTCCGCGTGCTGTCCGCCTCGTCGGCCGGCCTGCGGATCCGGCTGGGCCTGGACGACGTCCACCCGTACCGGCACGGCTATCACGTGCCGCCGGCCAACCGGCTCCCCGCCGCCGAGGTGGACCGGTGGCGTGCGCTGTTCGACGAAGCGTGGGAGCTGCTGGCGGTGCACCTGCCGGAGCGGGCCGCCGAGCTGGTCGCCGGCCTGGAGACGCTGGTGCCGCTGGCGCAGACCGACGCGCGGTCGGCGCGAAGTGCCACCCTCCGGCACGCGGTCGGCGTCTTCGGCCTGACGCTGCCCCCGACCCCGCACGACTTCGCCGTGACGCTGGTGCACGAGTTCCAGCACTCGAAGCTGAGCGCCCTGCTCGACCTGACCCGGCTCACCGACCCGGCCGACGATCGCCGGTATTTCGCGCCGTGGCGCACCGACCCCCGGCCGCTCGCCGGGCTGCTCCAGGGCGTCTACGCCTTTGTCGGAGTCGCCGACACCTGGCGAGCGTTGCAGGGCACGGTCGGCGTGGCCACCGCCCGGTTCGCCGAGGCCCGTCTCCAGGTGGACCGGGGGCTGCGCGCCATCGAGGAGTCCGGTGCGCTGACCGGCGACGGCGAGGCGTTCATCGCGCGGCTGCGCCGGACCGCGGACCGGCTGCTCGCCGAGCCGCTCCCCGGCACCGCGGACGAGGACGCCCGGGCCGCGCTGGCGCGCACCTACGCCGCGTGGCGCGACCACAACGGGACCTGACGATCAGGTGGGCGGCGGCTCGATGTCGCCCTCCAGCCGCCGGCCCGCGGCGGCGTCGACGACCTCGGGGTGGTCGGCGCCCAGCAGGGTGCGCAGCCGGTCCACCGAGTCGTCGAGCAGGGCGGCGCCGCGCTCGGTGTCCCCGGCCGCCCGCAGATCGTGCGCGAGGTTGATCTCTCGCATGACCACGTACGGGTGCTGCACGGCGGCGCGGCTCAGATCCAGCATGTGCTCGGAGAGCGCCAGCGCCTCCCGGGTGCGGCCGGCCCGGGCATGGTCGGTCGCGAGCGAGGTGCCCGCGCAGATCGTGTACGCGTGACCGGCCCCGAGCTGGTCCTGCAACCGGCGGTACACCGCCTCGTCGACCGCCGTGGCCCGATCCGCATCCCCCTGCGCGCGCAACAGGATCGCCTGGTTGACCTCGGCGGCCAGGGTCAGCGGGTGGTCGTGGCCGAAGTCCGTGCGGCAGCGCAGCAGCACCTGCTCGAGCAGCGCGCCCGCCTCGTCGAGCCGGCCGGCCTGACGCAGCGCGTTCGCCAGGCTCATCGTCGCGACCACGGCGTGCTCGTGTGTCTCCCGCAGCGTCCGGACGGTGCGTTCCTGCGTCTCCCGCAGCACCTGGATCGCCTCGTCGAGACGACCGATCTTGCGCAAGGTGATCGCGTACGTCCGCTGGGCGATGAGAGCGAGCGGGTGGGTGTCGCGGATCAGTCGTTTCTGGACCGGAAGCCACTCCTCGAGCCGTTCCAGGGCGACGTCGTAGCGGCCGAGACCGTAGTAGTCCCGGGCCACGTTCATGTTCATCCGGAAGACCTCGACGTCGAGCGCCCCGGTGTCGGCGAAGTGGGAGGCGATCTCCTCGTCGAGCCGGGCCGCCTGGTCGAACTCGCCCATCAGCCGGTGGTCGACCGCCACGTTGCTCATCACCCGCAGGGTGTAGACCTCCTCGTCGCCGAAGACCTCGCGGTGCAGTTGCGCGCTGCGCTGGTCGAACAGCAGGGCGTCGCGGTAGCGCCCCTCGATGCGCAGGTCGTGGCCGAGCTGGTTGCCGGTGATCAGGGTGTACTCGTGCCTCGGGCCGAGAACCTCGTTGTGGACGAACCGGTCGTACGTGTCCTTGATGATCTCGGCCGCCTTCTTGCTGTCGCCGAGTGCCCGCGTGGCGTTCGCGATCTGGGCCCGGGCCAGCAGGGTCGACTGGCCGTTCGGCCCGAGCTGCCAGTCGGTGCCCTTCTCGGTGGCCCACTCCGCGGCGGCCATCTGGGCGAGCAGGCGGCTGTTCTCGTAGTCGCCGGTGATGTAGAGGAAGCGGGCGTGGTCGAGCACGGTCTGGCGGCCCTGGGGCGTACCGGAATGGATCATGTCGGCGGGCTGCAGGTGCGGGCCCATCTCGCTCTGCAGATCCAGCTCGCCGATCTCGTCCGGATCGCCGGGGCTGGCCGCGGTCAGCAGGTTCTGGACGTTGCGCAGCGTCTGCTTGCGCTGGTCGGGATCGAGGGTGTCGCGCACCACCCGCTGGACGAGCCGGTGCACCTGCAGGCGCGGCGACTTGTCGGCGCTGGCCGGCGTCGTCGCGGACGCGGCCCGGCTCACCGTCTTGGCCAGCCCGTACCGCCGGAGCTCCCGGACCAGCTGCCCGGTGCGGATCGGGCTGCTGAGCGCCTCGCGCAGGGGCGACGACAGCTCGGCGTTGCTGCCCCGGCGTAGCAGGGACTGCCGGATGCCCTCGCCGCCGAGGAAGGCGAAGAGGGAGAACAACTGGGCGATCGCCTCGTCGATGCCGCGCAGCTTCTCGATCGCGACCGCCACGAACGCGGCGACGGTGAGCGGATAGTCCGGCGGCTGGCCCTCGTTGAGCAGCTCGATGCGGTCGTCGAGCAGGTCGATGTACTCGCGGATCGGCATCATGGTCGCCAGGAACCACGCCGCCGCCTGCTCCAGCGCGAGCGGGAGGTCGCCGAGCTTGTCGGCCAGCTCGCCGGCCTCCTCGGCGGTGATCATCGGCAGACCGTCCTGATCGGACATCCGCTTGGTGAGGAGCTGGACGCTCTCGTCGCGGTGGAAGACGTCGACCTCGATCGAGATGCCGATCTTGCTCCACTCCTCGTTCCGGGTGGTCACGATCACGTGACCCCCGGTGGACGGCAGCAGCGGAGTGAGCCGCGACGGATCGTCGGCGTTGTCGTAGACCAGCAGCCACTCGCGGTCGCTGCCGGCCAGCCAGTTGAGCACCGTCCGGGCGGTCTCCTGCTGGTCGTCGGCGACCGGCAGGTCGAGGCGCTGGGTGAGCTGGGTGAGCGAGGACAGCACCGTCGCGGTCTGCTCGGCGGGAATCCACCAGATCAGGTCGTACTGGTCCAGGTGACGGTGCACGTACTCGTTGACCAGCTGGGTCTTGCCGACGCCGCCCATGCCGTTGAGGGCCGGCGGGAGCACCGAGGTCGTCGAATCCTGCTCGAGCGCCCGCCCCAGCCGTTCGAGCAGCTCGACGCGGCCGGTGAAGTTGCGGTTGCGGATCGGGATGTCACCGACGATCCGCTCATCGGCACGGTAGGCGTGCGGACGGCTGGACCGCGGGCGAACGGTGGTGAGGTCGGCGAACCGCTGCGCCGCCTCGCCACGGTGCCGCGACACGATGATCTGACCGAAGGCGCGCAGATCCGCGGGGGCGTCGGCCAGCTCCTCGAGGAGCGCCGCTAGATCCGCGGCGGCGTCGTCGGACCGGTCGAACACCAGATCGCGGGTCAGCGCCTCGCTCAGCTCGGCAATCCGGATGTCGCGTGTCGCCCGGCTCTCGAGACCCGGCACCTGCAGGAGACTGTTGATCA
>NZ_JBFAZH010000388.1:0-6320 GCF_040681735.1 Actinoplanes sp. NPDC051633
CATCTCAACCTTTATTAAGATTTTTCCTAGTTGAATCTTCTTTTCTAGATAAAGCGTCGGCGGGCCCTCGACCGACTCGACCGCGCCGGCTCCGGCCGCCGCTGCCGCCACCGGCACCACGGCCACGGCCGCCGTCCCGGGTACGCCCGCGGCGCGACCCGCCGCCGAGGTCCTCCTCGACCTCGGCCGACAACCCGGCCCGGGTCCGCCCGGCGGTCGGCAGCGTCCCCGACACGTCCGAGGGAATGTCCAGATCGGCGTAGAGCGCCGCCGAGGTGTGGTACGTCTCGGGCGGCTGCGGCATGTTGAGCCCCATCGACTTGTCGATGAGCACCCACCGCGGCATGTCCTCCCAGTCCACAAAGGTCACCGCGACTCCGGTGGCGCCGGCCCGGCCGGTCCGCCCGATCCGGTGCGTGTACGTGTCGGGGTCCTCGGGGCAGTCGTAGTTGAGGACGTGCGTGACACCGGACACGTCCAGCCCGCGGGCCGCGACGTCGGTGGCCACCAGCACGTCGATCTTGCCGGTGCGGAACGCCCGCAGCGCCCGCTCCCGCGCGCCCTGCCCCAGGTCACCGTGCACGGCCGCGACCGCGAACCCGCGGAAGTCCAGGTCCTCGGCCACCCGGTCGGCGGCCCGCTTCGTCCGCGTGAAGATCATGGTCAGCCCACGGCCGTTCGCCTGCAGGATCCGCGCCACCATCTCGAGCTTGTTCATCGGGTGGGTGCGGTAGACGACCTGCTTGGTCAGCGGGCTCGGCCCGCTCTCCGTGGTGTGCCCGGCGTGGATGGTCACCGGGTGGTGCAGGAAGCGCCGCGACAGCGCCACGATCGGGTCCGGCATGGTCGCCGAGAAGAGCATCGTCTGGCGCTGCTCGGGCAGCATCGCCAGGATCTTCTCCACGTCCTCCAGGAAGCCCAGGTCGAGCATCCGGTCGGCCTCGTCGAGCACCAGCGCGCCGATCGAGGTCAGCTTCAACTGCTTCTGCTTCGCCAGGTCGAGCAGCCGGCCGGGGGTGCCGACCAGGATCTCGATGCCCTTCTTCAGCGCCTCGACCTGCGGCTCGTACGCGACGCCGCCGTAGATCGGCAGCACCCGCACGCCGCGGGTGGCGCCCGCGGCGGCGATGTCGCGGGCCACCTGCAGGCCCAGCTCACGGGTCGGGACGACGACCAGCGCCTGGGGCTGCCCGTCGGCCGGGAAGCCGTCCTCGCCCGGGGCGGTGACCCGCTCGAGAAGGGGCAGGCCGAAGCCCAGTGTCTTACCGGTGCCCGTCGGCGCCTGCCCGATCAGGTCGGTGCCGCGCAGGGCGATCGGCAGTGCGTACTCCTGAATGGCGAAGGCCCTGGTGATGCCGGCGGCCTCGAGGGCCTCCACCGTCTCCGCGCGCACGCCGAGCTCGGCGAAGGTCGGGCTGTCGGGTCGCACGGGCGCGCGCGTCAGTGCGGGGACCAGAGCCGGCTCTGTCTCGCCGTCCACAGCTCCGCCCCCGACCTCGACCGGACTGAAGGCTGAGGTGTTGTCGATGTCGCTCATGAAGTTCTACGGGTGCCTCTCGTGGTGCGCCCGTCGAAGTCCTGGGCGCGGTATGGGTAAGGCGCGGGCCGCACGCGGAAAAACAGATCGCGGGCCACACGCGCTGCCGCCGGAGAAGTGAAATCGTCGGCGGCGACGAAAGGAGTCTACCCGACCATGAGAGTCAGCAGCTGATGAGCGTGATGAGCGGGGGACCGAAGCCCCCCGCCAGAACAAACGAAGATCAGCGCGTGGTGAAGCCGAACGGCCGGTTGGACGACTCGGCGATCTCCACGTAGGCCACCTTGGCGATCGGAACGATCACCTTCCGGCCCTTCTCGTCTGCGAGCGTGAGCACGCCGTCCTTGGCCAACGCCTCGGTCACCAGCTGCTCGACCTCCGCCGGGGTCTGTGCGCTCTCGAGCGTCAGCTCACGCGGCGCGTGCTGCACGCCGATCTTGACCTCCACGGGGTCCTCCTTGTTGTGCGGTCTGCGCTTCGAAGGTTATCCGATGTCGGCGCTGGAACCGCCCTGCAGCGGGAAGCTGCCGATGCCGCGCCAGATCAGGGCCGTGGCCAGGCCCTCGGCCTCCTCCTTGGGGATCAGCCGGCCGCTCGCCAGCCAGTACTGCGCGCTCTGCCCGGAGGCGCCGACCAGCGCGGAGGCGAGGAGCTCGGCGTGCGCGGTGCTCAGCCCGGTGTCGGAGATGATCGTCTCGGTCACCGCCGCGATGCAGCCCTGCTCGACCCGCTCGACCCGCTCGCGTACCTGCGGGTCGTTGCGCAGGTCCGACTCGAAGACCAGCCGGAACGCCTCGCTCTCGTGGTCGACGAAGTCGAAATACGCCTGCACCGCCCCGCGGACCCGTTCCCGGTTGTCCGTCGTGCTCAGCATCGCGGCACGCACCTGAGCGATTATCGCGTCGCAGTGGGTGTCCAGCAGCGCCAGATAGAGCTCGAGCTTGCCGGGGAAGTGCTGGTAGAGCACCGGCTTGGACACGCCCGCCCGCTCGGCGATGTCGTCCATCGCGGCCGCGTGGTAGCCGTGTGCGACGAAGATCTGCTGCGCTGCGGCGAGCAGCTGCTTACGACGTGCGGACCGGGGCAGGCGCGTGGGTCGCGCGGTCTGCGCGCCGCCGGACGCAGCGGTCATGATCTCTCCAATGTCTAGCGCTCGGTCCCCGCATCGTGGTGCTCATCGCCCACCCGGTCGAGTCTCACCCCCGGCCGGGCAATTGTCGCGACGCTGCAACTTATCGCCACTGCCACCACACGGTAGCCTCAGCTGGGGCGAGCAAGGAGCACGCGGTGGATGAAACTGGGCATTCCGGCGACAATGGGGCAGGAAGAGGCGGCAGTGGGGAGTCGCGCGACCGCGCTCTGTTGAACGGCTGGGCATCGTCCGGGAGTCCGTGGGCGGCCGCCGCCGGTCGCAACGAGGAGGCCGAGGAGGACATCCCGGCCTGGCGCCGGCCCGCTCAGGAGATCCGGCCGTTCACCCGCCAGCCCCCCGCGGTCGAGCCACCGCCCGCCGACGTCAGACCCTTCGCCAACCCCAATTCGGGGGTACGCCCGTTCGGTTCGTCCCCGGCCCCCGTCTCACCCTCCGCAACCGCCGAGCCCGAGCCGCCCGCCCCGCACTGGTCGGACAGCAACCAGCGCTACGAGGACCTGCTCAAGCACTTCAACACCGATCGCGGCGAGCCCAGCGCGCCGTCCCGGTTCCAGAGCCTCGCGCACCCCGACGACGAGTCGCCGGCGCCCCGCGGCCTGAACTCGCTGCGGCGCGACAACCGGGAGTCCGGCCTGCCGCGCGAGAGTGTCCCCCGCGAGGAGGACCTGCGCCCGCAGCCGGCCGGTCACCCCGACGCCCCGCCGCCGAGCAGCGCTCCGCCGTACCCGTACGAGGGCGACCTGGACGACACCGCCCAGAGCCCCACGTTCCAGAGCCCGACTTTCCAGAACCCCACCTTCCAGGGCCCGACCTACCCGGCGGTCCGCCCGGTCAGCAGTCCGCACCGCGTCGAGCCGGCCCGGCACGCCCTCGATCCCACGCCGTTCGCCGGTAACCCGATCGTGCAGCCGCCGCAGCCGCAGCCACAGCCATCGCGACAGCCGCCGCCGGTCGCGGTCGTGGGGTACACGACCGAGCCGCCGCGAGTCCAGCCCGGCTACGACCCCGGCACGTTCCCGCGCCGCCTGCCCTACGAGCAGCACACCCCGGCCCGTTTCGCCCCGGCGAACGAGAACGCCACCGCTTATGCCACCCCGCCCGCGTACGCCCCGCCGGTGCCCGAGCAACAGACGCCTCGCGGCCTGCCCCAGCGGGTCCCGGCGAAACCGGACGTCCCGACCGTGCCCGAGCCGCCGGCCCCCGACCAGTCCGCCGAAACGCCCGAGCTGGCGCGCATCGCGACCCACCTGCGCCGCGACGACCTGCCGGCGCCGCAGGACCGGGAGGAGGGCTTCGACGTCCAGGCGATCCTGGCCGCGGTCCGGGAGGTCGACGGCGTCCGCGACGCGATGCTGCGCACCACCCCGCAGGGGGCGAACAGCCTGCGGCTGGACCTGTCCGAGGGCGCCGACCCGGCCGAGGTGAGCCGCCAGGTGGCCCGCCTGCTGCAGGACCGGATGGGTCTGGACGCCGCGATGCAGGGCGGTGAGACCGCGCCGCCGCCGCGCATGCCGCCGGCGTCGCCCCCGGCGCCGGTCGCGTCCGCGCCGGTCGTCGTGCCGCCGCCCCCGCCCGCTCTCGTGCCGAGTCAGCCCGGGCCGGCCGATCCGATCGCCGGCTCCGCGCCGCCGGCCGGGCAGGCCCTGAGCCGGATGCCGACCGAGCCGTTGCGGCCCGACCAGATCCATACGGAGCCGGCGCAGACCCAGAGACAGGCTCCCGAGCGGACTCAAGCGCAACCCCAGGAACAGCCGCAGCGCCAGGTAGAAGTGCAGCGCCAGGTGGAGCCGCAGCGGCAGGTGGAGGCGCAGCGGCAGGTACGGCCGCAGTCGCCGGCGCCGGTGCAAGCGGAGTCGCCGGAGACCGAGGCGGCGCAGCGGCCCGACGAGTCGCCGCGCCCGCTGGACGTCGGCGAGGAGCCCGGCCCGCGCGTGATGATCGACAACGTCCAGGTCACGACGTTCGGCACCGAGGCCACGGTCGAGGTCAAGCTCGAGGTCGACGGGCGTACCGCGCGGGGGGTGGCGTCCGGTCCCGCCGTCGACGGCTACCTCCTGCGGCTCTGCGCCACCGCCACCTCCGAGGCGATCAACGACCTGCTCTCGTACGCCGACCGGCACCCGGACGGCCCGGCCCGCTGCTTCGTCGAGCACGCCGCGGCGGTGCCCTTCGGCGGCACCCAGGTCGCGGTGGTCGTGATGCTGATGTCGGTCGGTGGCGCCTGGGTCGAGCAGCTCGCCGGCTCGGCGATGGTCGGCGCCGACGGCCGCCACGCGATGGTCCGCGCCACGCTCGCCGCGGTGAACCGGAGACTCGAGGCACTCTTGTCCCGATGAAGGGTGCACAGCTGGCCGCCGAGGACGCGCTGCCGCCGGACGGCGAGATTCCACCGCCCTGGCCGTCCCGCCGGGTGACGATCGACGGCGCGACGCTGCAGGTCCGCGACACCGCCCCGACCTCGCCGAACGCCGAGCCCGCCGTCTACGTGCACGGCCTGGGCGGGTCGTCGCAGAATTTCACCGACGTCGCCGGCCTGCTCGCGCACCGCTTCGACGGCCAGGCGGTCGACCTGCCCGGCTTCGGCTACAGCGACCCGAGCAAGCGTTACTCGATCCCGGCCTTCGCCGACACGCTGACCAAGTTCCTCGACTTCGGCGGCCGCGGCCCGGTGCACCTGATCGGCAATTCGCTGGGCGGCTCGATCGCCGTACGCGTGGCGGCCCTGCGCCCCGACCTCATCCGTACCCTCACCCTGATCTCCCCGGCCATGCCCTTCCTCGACGTCCGCCGCACCGAGCAGCGTCAGGTCCTGCCCGTGCTCGCGCTGCCCCGCGCCGAGCGGATCTTTGCGTGGGGGATGGCCCGGCTGACCGTCGAGCAGATGGCCGAGCAGGTGCTGATCGCGTGCTTCGGCGACGCCACCAGGGTGCACGCCCAGCGCCGCGCCGAGGCGCTCGAGGAGATCCGGCTGCGCTACACGGTCGAGCACTACCCGGCCACCTACGTGGGCACGCTGCGCGGACTGGTCTCCAGCTTCGTGCGGGCGTACCTCCCCGGGGTGAATTCGCAGTGGCGGCTCGCCGCCCGGATCACCGCGCCCACCCTGGTCATCGGCGGCCTGCGGGACAAGCTGGTCGATCCGAGGGTGCCGGCCCAGGTGGCGAGGACGATCCCGGACGCCAGGCTGCTCGTCCTGCCGCGGGTGGGGCACGTCGCCCAGATGGAGGTGCCGCGGATCGTGGCCCAGGCGATCGTGGGGCTGCTCGACGAGGTGGGTTCCCCGGTGCGTTGATCGTCGCTGTGCGAGTCTGTTCCGGATGACCTCCGCCCGCCGACGTTCCCCGCGATGGCCCCTCGCAGCGCCCCTGGTCGTGCTCGCCGTGGTGTTCACCGCGGGGCTGCTGCGTGCGCGGATGGAGCCGTCGGTCCCGGTCCCGGAGGCCGCGGCGAGTGCGCCGGCCCCGACCCCGACCCCGACCCCGACCCCGATCTCGACCCCGGTGCGGACCGAGCCGAGGACGGCCGGCGCCGCCGAGGACAAGCCCCGGACCCGGTTGGTCCGGCTCCCGGCTCAGGGAAGCGGGCGATTCGGGTACGCGGGAGGCCGCAGCAAGGTCCTCGGCTCGAGGG